>URVS01000190.1 GCA_900551385.1 uncultured Mollicutes bacterium
TTAATACCTCAAGACCATTCATCTTTGGCATATTGATATCCAAAAGTAATACATCTGGTTTGAAGGTCTTTAATATATCAAGGCACTCCTCACCATTCTCTGCCTCAGCAATAACCTTTATATCACCGTCAAGCTCCAGCAGATTTTTTAGTCCTTCTCTGATCATAGAATGATCATCTGTAATCATAATATTAATAGCCATAATTTAATCCTCCTTATTTACAGGTATAATTACCTTAACTATGCACCCCTCACCGGGTCTTGATGAAATAGATATTAGATATCTAACTGCTCTTATTAAAAGATTTAATGGTGGGCCAGTTGGTCTTGAAACTTTATCTTCAACTATTGGTGAAGAAGTAAGAAATTTAGAAGAAGTTTATGAACCATATTTATTAAAATTAGGTTTAATTAATAAAACTCCGCGTGGAAGAGTAGCCACTAATAAGGCTTATGAACATTTAAAACTTAATCTTTTTGATCATTTTTAGGACTTAAATTTACTCCAAATAAAGATCCAAACATAATTGCTACTGGTCGACATATTGTTAAATATATAGGAGTAGTATTTTCCATTAAACTATTCACAATAAAATAAATTATAAAATATAATGCAATTAAAACGAGGCCATTTAAAAGACCTCTTTTCTTTTGCTTAAAACTAAAAATAAAACCTAAAATAAAAAAGACTATAATTGATAAAGAAATAATACAAATTTCACAAATATTACTATTTATGATATTATTCTTTTTCAAAATAGCAAGAATTAAAGAAATAATAATTCCGAGTAAGATTGTAATAATTAAGGACATACTAAAATTGAATATAGATTTTTTCATATTGTTCACCTAAGAAATTATATGAAATAATTTTTATTTTAGAAGAGGAAATTTATGGCATTAGATGATATTATAACTTTAATTATTAGAACAATTTTTTCTTATATATTTTTATTGATTATTTTAAAAGTAATGGGGAAAAGAGAATTATCTCAAGTATCAATTTTTGATGTAGTAATATTTTTAATTATGTCAGAATTGTTTTCTTTAGCGCTTAATGATCCTGATGCATCAATTTTACATTTTATAATTCCTGTTATTGTTATTGCTATATTAGAATTAATATCTTCTTTATTATCATTAAAATTTATTAAAATAAGAAAATTTCTTGAAGGTAAAATATCTTTTATTATTTATAAAGGCGAAATAGATTTTAAAACAATGAAGAAAAATAGATATAATATTCCTGATTTAATGCTGCAATTAAGAAATAAAGATATTCAATCACCTATCGAAGTTGAATATGCAATATTAGAAGGAAATGGAAATTTAAATATTATAAAAAAACAAGATTTAATTGTTGAATATCCTGATCCGCTTATCATTGATGGAAAAATAAATTATGATGCATTAAAAAAATTAAATTTAGATGAAACATTTATTTATTCATTGTTAGCTAAAAATGGTTATACTTCACCTCAACAAATATTTTTTGGGCAATTATTAACAAATGGATTTTTTATCGTGCCTTTTGAAAAATGAATGAATAATTAAATAATTAATTATGACATCTAAATAACATGAACTAAGTGTAGCAATACTGACTGCAAAAACATTAAAATATTTAGCTAAAAATATTAATAAAGTAATTCTTACAAAAGAAGATAATAAAGATGATTTAAAAGCAATTTTACTTTGATTTATGGCATGCATAGAAACATTAATTGGGGTTTCAATATAATAAATAATAAAAGGAAGAGATAACATTTTTATTTCATTTTTACCATAATCAACTTGATAAATAATATTAATAACTTTATCACCAAAAAAGAAGAAAAATAAACTAAAAAATAAACCAATAATAAAAGATAAAATTAATGTTTTATTAAATAATTTTCTACTTTCATGATATCTTTTTTGACCAATTAAAGAAGATAAATTTGGTAATAAATAATTACCTATTGATAAAGAAAAAAATCCAGGTAATAAAAGTATAGGCATAACATAAGAAGATAAAATTCCATAATCTAAAGTAATTTGAGTAGAATTTAAGCCTTGTTTTATTAAAATATTTGTTAATAAAATTGGCTCAATCATAAAAGTAAAAGAAGTCACAATTCTCGATAAAGTAAGAGGAGTAGATAAAGATAAAACTTGATTAAAATTTTCTTTGTCTAGTAACGAAAAGTCCCAAATTTTAGGTATTTTTTTGATTTGATTAAGTCCTGTTGATAATAATAAATATGAGGTTTGGATAATTTCACCAATAATCATAACTAAAATAAAAAATGTTGCTTTTATATCATTAGTAAAATTATTGAAAAAACCAATTAAACAAACAACACTTAATAATCTTGAACATTCTTCTATTAAAGAAGATTCTGAAGTTAAAATTAGTTCTTTTTTACCCATATAATAACCTTTGATTATACTTGAAAAAGTCGTTAATGGCACAACAATAGTTAATAAACGGATACTATATAAAGTATCGATATTATTTAATAAATTTTCTGCGATAAAATTAGAAAATAATGTTATTAAAATTATAAAAATTAAATTGATAATTGAAGCAATTAATAATGAACAAAATAAGATATTTTTATTCTTTTTTGGGTATTTAGAAACTAATGTAGCTATGGCTGTAGGTAAAGAAAAAGTTGCAACTGTTATTAAAAAAACAAAGATTGGATTTACTAGTGAATAGATACTTACTGCTTCTAAACCAAGTTCTCTTGACATAATAATTCTACTACTCATAGAAATAATTTTTGTCATCATTGTTAATAACATTATGGAAAATATAGAGTTTAAAGAAGATTTTTTATTCATTTTACCCACCTTTATATTGAAAATATAATATTTTCGTTGTATAGTAAGAAAAGCAGTTGGCTAATATTTATATTTATAAATATAATTAGACCAATGTCGTACATTAAAATTTAGTAACAAATCTTAAATTTTAGAATAACAGGAGGATTTTCTATGCGTCGTTTTATTGCCTTTATTGTATTGGTATTTTCAATGCTTGGCTTAGTTGTATTCAATGTGCAAGCAAATACTGAAAAAATAAATTGGTCACAAGAATTTAATCGAGGTACTGAAGTTGTTTATACAGTTGAAAATACTGAAGATAACACAGATAAAATCGATATGGATAAATTAGTTGAAACTATGGGTGCTAGACTTGAACAAGCTGGGGCTACAAGCCATAGAATTGATTATTCATTAAGTGATGATGATCGTTATGAAGTTAGAATTGCTTTAGGAGCAAGATATCAATCTGATATCGATAATATTTTAAGAAGTACAGTTTCTGCTGGTGAATTATCTTTATACACTACTGATGAATTAGCTCATGCAAATGATCCATTTGTTAGAGGAACTGCTGAAGTTTTATATGATGATAATAGTCAAGCTTATGTTAGAGTAGAAGTTACTAAAGATGTTAAAGATGCTTCTGATAAAACAGAAAATGATAATAAATTAATGGTTCTTTGGCAAGGCAAAACTGAAGATATGATGTATGCTGAACTTAAAGACGAAGATTATTCTGTTGGTGGAAAAACAAATGAACAATTAAAAGATAGAGTTCTTGCTGTTATTAATCTTGGTGATACAACTAGTGAAACAGAAACAGATACAAGTGGTAATGATAATAGTTTATTAAAATATGATAAGTTATCAAATCCTACTTCTAAAGATATATCCA
>URVS01000191.1 GCA_900551385.1 uncultured Mollicutes bacterium
ATCCAATGCAAAATCCATATTATGTTCAAGTTTTAGAATTTGCGAAAGAAGAAGGTAGCGACGTTGTTCCTATTTGTGCAAAAATTGAAGCTGAATTAGTAGGAATGGATAAAGAAGAAAAAGCTATGTTTATGCAAGATTTAGGTATTGAAGAAATAGATTTTCAAAAGTTAGATAATCTTTTACAATTTGATGATAATATTTCAACATCTGATGTGATAAAACTACTAAAAAGTAAAAAAGATGTTATCGAAAGCATGCAACTTAGTCCATTTACAAAAAGAAATATAAAAAAATTATAATAATTAATTATAAAAACAATATAGTTACTATTTTTGTTGAATTATTAATACTATATTAATTTAAATAAAGTCAATGATGTTCCTTATTATCTCCCGTTAGGCATAACAAGGAATCCCTAATCATTGACTTTATTTATTTTTTCACATTTGTTTTATTCGTCAACTCATACAAGGAAAGATTATTTTTATTTTTTTCTTGTATAGTTGTCTTTTTATTATATGTGAAAAAAACATTAATATAGTTTTATTGTTTTTATTTACTTTTTGTCAAACTCACCAATGAAATAGATTATTTAATTATATAATTTTTACTATAAATTTTATTAACAACTCCTTTTCAACATTTTAATTAATATTTATAAAATATAAATTTTGTGGTATAATTTTCTCAAATAAATTTCAATAAAGTATTAGTTTAATTAGGGAAGGATTGGTAAGAAATATGTACATAAAGAACATTACAATAAAAAATTTTAGAGGATTGGATATAGAAATTGATAAAGTAAAAAAAGTTAGTATGATAATTGGTCAAAATGATAGTGGTAAAACAAATATTTGCCATGCAATTTTAAAAGTACTTGATTATAAAAAAAGAAAAATTCCTTTTTCAATTACAGATTCAACAAATTCAAATAAAGAAGATATTATTATAAAAATTACTTTAGATGCATCATCATTGAATAGTGAGCAATTAGGTACTATTGGTAAATTTATACATAAAAATAATGAATCAAAAGAAATATCAGTAAAATTAGTTTCAAAATTCAATGAAGAGACAGAAGAATATGAAGACACACTCATATATGGTGATCCATCGAAAGATTTTGAAGAACAAAAAAATGGAACTCAAACCTTATTGGATAAAGTTTTATCAATTGTTTAATTGATTTTATCTTTACCGATTTATTATCTTACTGATTCTGAAAACAATTATTTTTCCTTTGTAGAAAATACTAATAAAAAAAGCAATATTAAATTTGATCAAAATGTTTTAGATAGTATCGAAGTTTTAAATGCATCAATTCAAAACGATCCAATTGTTACAACAATGCAAGATGATATTAATAGTAATGGTTTTGAAAATTTATTTGATGATTATAAATTTAAAATTGTGTCAAAGACAAAACTTAATAATTTATATAAATCTTTAGATATTCCTAATAAAAATGATAATGATATTGAGCATATTGGCGATGCAAAAAACAAATTATTATCAACTATTTTAAAATCTAAAATTTATGATTCAAATAAGCAAAAAATATATCTAATTGAAGAGCCAGAAAATCATTTGTATGTACTACTTCAAAAAATGTATATTAAAGCATTACTTAATATGAATCCCGAACAAATTATTTTTACAACTCATTCGCCATTTACTATTGACTTTGAAAAAATAAATCAAATTATTAAAATTGTTCAATGTAATGATATATATATTTTCAATAACAATAATGAAGAAGATTTCAAAAAATATGGATATTTAATAAATATACAAATTGCGGAAATGCTTTATTATGATGAAGTATTGCTAGTAGAAGGAAGTTCTGAAAAATATTTTTATAGTTATTTAATGAGTTCTAGCAATGAATTTTTAGAAAAAATAAATGATAAAAAACTTGGAATTTGTGAGATTGATGGTATTGCATTTAAAACTACCAAAGAATTATTAACTTATTTAGGAATTAAAGTTTATATTAAAACTGACAATGACATATTTCTCACGTCAAATTCAAAAAATAACCAATATGCTGGAATATTACGATGCATAAATTTTTTAACAGAAAAAGAGCAAAATGAATTTTATGAAAAAGTGAATTTAAAAAAAGATGATTTTATATTTAATAAAGAATTAGCTACCAATGAAATAGTAGAAAATAAAATGGATGATATTTGTGCATTTTTCTACAATAAAAATATCTTTCTTTCTAAGCATAAAGATGGATTTGAAGGAGATTTTATAGAATTTTTAAAATTAAATGGTAATGAGATTAATGATGATACTATAAATTACTTAAAAAAGGCTAAATTGAAAAATTTACATAGATTCATAACAGAAGGAAATTATAAAATTGATTTAAATGAAAAAACAAAAAAATCAATTTTAGTGAGTTTTTTATATGAATAATTTATTAAAAGAAAAACTAGATGAAGAACAATCACATATTATCGATTCAAACGATAAATATATTGTTGTGTCAGCTTGTCCTGGTTCTGGTAAAACATATACTTTGGTCAAAAGATTAAAAAAAGAATTAAATAGTATTCATGATTATCAAGGAATTATTGCATGTTCTTTCTGATGAAATAAAAAAAAGACTTGGAAATTCTTTTGATTTAAGCAATTCATTTATAGGAACAATTGATTCTTTTATCAAGTATATAATTTCACTGTTTGTAAATAGAGTATTATGTGATGAAAAATATTACACTAAACAAATCATTATCAGTAACAAAACCCATTTGCCAAACGATACATTTATGATAAAAGGGAAAATTTTTCCAAATAAAAAAAAGTATAATAAACCATATTTAATGAATGAAATAGTAAAATATTATGAAATAGAACCAGAAGCAAAAAAATTAGGAGATAAATATTATAAAGAAGAATGGTTAGAAAAATTACTAAAATCCGAACTTGAAATTTCTTTTCCAGCTTATTTATTTGGTATAAAAATATTAAAATTAGATGTTTTCAAAGATTGGTTTAATAATCATTTTACAACAATGTATATTGATGAAGCACAGGATTTAAATTATTTCCAACATCAGTTTTTCGATTCTTTAAAAGCAGAAACTAATATTAATATTGTGATGTTAGGTGATCCAAATCAATCAATTTATCAATTCAGAGGTGCCAAACCATCTATGTTTAAAAGTTTAAAAAATAAAGGATATACTGAATATAATTTAACATATAGTTGCCGTTGTAATCCAAACATTATGGGAATTGCAAATAGAATATATAAAAACACTAACGAAGAAATAGAGAAAAAATCAGTTTTTAAAATTGAATCAATTGATTTAAAATTTTTGAAATCTTTAAAAGGTAGCACATATATCTTAACAGATGATAATAAAACAGCATCAAATTTGTATAATCAATATAAGGATGAAGATTACGATATTCTCTTTGCAAAAAAATTTGATTTTAAAAATGAATGCAATGATTATATTGAAAATTCATTAATAATAGATGAATTAATTAAATATTATTATAACTATGAGAATGAAGAAGATAGATATAAATATCCATTCAATAAAATTGAACCGATAATAAAAGAAACAAATCATAAATTCAAAAAAGAAATATATAACTTATCAAATTATATGTAAGTTTTCAAATTATTTTCGGTTAGCATTTTCAAATTGAATTAAGTTGTAAA
>URVS01000192.1 GCA_900551385.1 uncultured Mollicutes bacterium
TATTGAAGCAGAAATGAATAAATAATAGATCGGATAAGATTTATTTGATAAAAGAATATGTCATATAATGAACCCCGAAAGTTAGACAAAAAACTTTCGGGGTTTTTATTATGTCTGCGCAAAAAAGAAATTCAACAATCATCATTGATGTTAATGATGTTAAAATAGGTGAAGATGTAGTTGTTAATGCTAGTGTAACCTCTGGGGCTACGGGTAATTTTACTTTCACTATTGGTAATAAAACTCAAACTGTTGCTATTAGTGATAGTAAAGCTTCTGCTATTTTTAAAGGTTTAGCTAGTGGTAATTACACTGTTAAAGTTGAATATTCTGGTGATGATAATTATAATGCTAATCAAAGCACAGCGAACTTTATGGTGTCCAAAATATCTGATTACAACATGGATATTTCTGTTCCTGAAATTAAAGAAGGAGTAAATTCCACTATTGGTGTAGATTTACCTAAAGATGCAACCGGAACAGTTACTGTTGAAATTGGTGGTAAAAATTATACTGCAAATGTAACTGATGGTGTTGCAAATGTAATTATTCCTGGATTAGGTGTTGGAGATTATAATATCACTACAACTTACTCTGGTGATGCTAAATATGTTTCCATGACTAAAAAAGGAAACATAACTGTAATTCCAAATGTGGATGTAAACTTGGATGTTGATGATGTTGTAATGGTTTATCATGATGGAACTCGTTTAGTTGCTAAATTAACAGATTATCAAGGTAAACCAATAGTTAATGCTA
This sequence comes from uncultured Mollicutes bacterium, assembly GCA_900551385.1. Taxonomy (GTDB): domain Bacteria; phylum Bacillota_I; class Bacilli_A; order RFN20; family CAG-449; genus CAG-449. Next base: position 760 of record URVS01000192.1, read on the forward strand.
CTATATACTTTAATATTAATGGTGTAAACTATGCTAGAACAACTGATGCTAATGGTACTGCATCTATAGCTCTTAATTTAGAGTCTGGCGCATATCTGGTAATTGTGGCTTATAATGGTTCTGCTAGCTATAGTAAAATCTCTAAAAATATCACAGTTACTATTAATCCAAGTATTATAGCTGATGATTTAGTTAAAATGTATAAAAATGATACTAAATTCAGTGCTAAATTCTTAGGTAGTGATGGAAAAGTATTAGCTAATACTACTGTTAAATTTAATATAAATGGTGTATTATACACCAGAACTACTAACAATGATGGTGTAGGTAGTTTGGCTATTAATTTAAGACCTGGAGAGTATGTTTTAACTGCTTACAACCCTGTAACTGGTGAACAACAAGGATTTAACATAACTGTAAAATCATTAATAGTACAAAATGACTTAACTAAGTATTACATGAATGCATCTAAGTTCCAAGCAACTATCTATGATAAAAACGGAAGTTTGGCAGTAGGTAAAAATGTAACTTTCAACATTAACGGAGTATTCTATACTAGAACTGCTGATGAAAATGGTGTAGTAAGTTTAGCAATTAATTTAAGGCCTGGAGAATACATTATTACAACAATGTATGAAGGATTAGCTGTAGGTAACAATATAGTTGTTTTACCTACTTTAGTTACTCGTGACCTTAATATGACTTATGGAGATGGCAGTAACTTTACTGCACAGACATTAGACGGTCAAGGTAAACCATTAGCTAATCAAAATGTTACATTTAACATAAATGGTGTGTTTTATAATAAAATCACTGATGATAATGGTGTTGCTTCATTAACTATGAGATTAATGAGTGGAAAATATATCATTACATCTTACTGGAATGACTTCCAAACAGGAAATACAATAATAATATCTTAATTTAAGAGATTTTATTAATCTCTTCTTGGGAGTGTCCTAATAATCTCCCCCAACACCACAAACAGAACCTAAAGATAAAAAAAATAAAAAAAAGGGAGTGTCCTAAAACTCTCAAATTTTTTTCTTTTTTTTATTATTTCTTTTTATGGATTATTTTAATATTGTGGACTGTTGCTTCGATATTTAAATCAACAATGCATTTTCTTTTTCCTAATCTTTTTAAACCATTGTAATTGCGACCTGTTTTTAAAACACCAAATATTGATTCCGTTATAGGTGCTCTTTTTTTGTAAATTTTTTGCCCATAATCAGAGAAATAATCATCTTTTAATTTTTCCTTATATGGGTCTGCTACTTCAGTTATTTCTTTAACCCTACTAGAAGTACATTTTTTAAGTTTAGGGCATTGTTTACATTTTGTTGTTGAATATATTTTATGTAATCGTCCATTTATTTTTCTATAATTTTTGAAGGATAATTTTTCTCCTTCTGGGCAAATGAAGTAGTTTTCTACTCTATTTTCTATAAATTTGCATTTTGCATATTTCTTTTTTGGCCTGTCGCTTCTTCTTTCTGCTTCAGTCCTATCAGGAATTATTATTTTTATATCATGCTTAAAGCAGTATTCTAATGCTTTATCTGTGTAATATCCATTGTCTGCGGTGAAAAATTCTGGTTTTGTTTTCAAACTCATGATTGAGGATTCAATCATATTTATTAATTGCCCATAATCGTTATTTTGAATATTTACTGTATTATATATTATCATTTGGTTTTTGGAGTCTGTTGCTACTTGATAATTATAATTGTAACCATATACTCCTTTTTTATCATTCATAAATCTGCATTCTGGATCTCTTAAATTGATGTCATAATTAGTTTTTGAGGAATGATAAGTCTGTATTTCTTTTAAGAAATCTAATATATGTCTTTTATTCTTTTTTGATATTGTACTTTGTTCTAATAATTTTTTTGCGGGATTATTTAGTTTTTTAAGTATTTTACTGATTTCAGAGGTCTTAATTTTATTTTCAAAGTAATTTTTAAGATCTTTTTGAAGTGAATTTTTTTGATTTTTGAAGTCCAATGTTTGGATTGTTTTTTCCAGTAATTTTATTTCTTTTCGACTAGCTCGATTGTTTATTCCTGCATTTGCTTTTAAAAATGTTCCATCAATTCCAATTACTTCATTTGAGATTAAATTTAGTTCTTGTCCTTTTTTGACTGTAAAATAGAAGAATTCTGAAATCAATAATTCATTTTCATTTTTGAATTTTGAAATTGTTGATTTACTTGGTTTTTTATTATTTAAAATGTAATTTAATGATTCATCATTGTTTTTTACTGCTTTCTCGATTTTTCTGCAGGTTCTTATTTCCCTTTCGTGACAAGCGATTGTCAAACCCAATAATTCTTTTTTAGAATAAGTTTTTGGCCTTCCAGTTTTTTGAGGTTCATGAAATAAATATTCAAATTTATCCCAAAATTCTTTAATTAGTTTTTTAATAGTAAAAATAATATTATTTTTATCTAAATTAGAACCAGTTTTGCTTAAAATAAAAATAGGTTGTTGTACAGTTATTAATGTCATTTTTATCACCGAATTTTCAAAAAACACAAAACAACATTTTCATCAACAAACCAAAAGATTTAATTGTTAAAAACAATTAAAATATTAATTGAAGAGAGATTTTGTGTTTTTGTGGTTATTAATACTTTTATCTCTCTTCATATTTAAATTTATTTTATAATTTTAACCTATTTACAATAAAATTTTTTGATATAACTATTTTAAAAGAATGAGCAATAATTTATTAGAATTAGATAAAATAGATAAATTTAATGAAAGTTTGAATTAAAATAAAAAAAGAAAAAAATTTGAGAGTTTTAGGACACTCCCAAAAAGAGAGATAGAAATCTCAAAAATTATCTTTTATTATATCCGATAGCCAATAATGCAAAT
>URVS01000193.1 GCA_900551385.1 uncultured Mollicutes bacterium
TTGAATTTTCAATACTGTAGGCACTTCTTTTTATTTTGATTTCTTTTTAGAATTTAAAATTATTATTTTTTATACAAAAAAAGACCCTCAAATAAATGAGAGTCTTATAAGATTAAGAATGTATTATTTATTTTCTTCTTTGTCCATGAATTCTTCTGTATCGTAAGCAGCAATCATAATCTTTTTCATATCTTCGACCATTGGAACTCTTGGGTTAGCTGGTGAACATTGATCTTCATAAGCTAAGTAAGATAATTTATCCATAGCGTTCATCCATGTATCTCTATCAATTCCTTGAGATTTAAAGTTCATTTGAATGCCAACTTTTCTACCTAATTCACCGACAGCTTTAGCGTATGCTTCTACACCTTCAGCAACAGTATTGAATTTTAAGCCGATTGCTCTAGCAAGTTCAGCATATCTTTCGTCTGCATCATAGTGATCATATTTAGGCCATGTAGATAATTTTTGAGGTTTTTGACCATTGTATCTAATTGTGAATGGTAATAAAATTGCATTAGCACGTCCGTGTGGAACATGGAATTCACCACCGATTTTGTGTGCCATAGAGTGGTTCATACCTAGGAATGCATTAGCAAATGCCATACCAGCAAGTGTTGAAGCATTGTGCATTTTTTCACGAGCTTCATGATCATTAGCACCATTGTTATAAGATCTTTCAAGATATTTAAAGACCATTTTAACTGCTTGGATACATAATCCATCTGTGTAATCGTTAGCTAATGTTGAAACATAAGCTTCTGTAGCGTGAGTTAAAACGTCCATACCTGTATCAGCAGTAATTTTCTTTGGTAAAGAATATGTTAAAGCTGGATCAATAATAGCGACAGTTGGAGTTAATGAATAGTCTGTTAAAGGATATTTTTTATTTTCTGTACGATCTGTAATAACTGCAAATGGAGTTACTTCTGAACCTGTACCTGATGTTGTAGGAATACATACTAATTTAGCTTTTTGACCTAAATCTGGATATCTAAATGCTCTTTTTCTAATATCCATAAATTTTTGTTTTAAGTCGTCGAAGTTAACTTCTGGGTGTTCATAATACATCCACATACCTTTTGCAGCGTCCATTGATGAACCACCACCTAATGCGATAATTGTATCTGGCTCAAAACTTCTCATTAATTCAACACCTTTTAAAACAGTTTGAATTGATGGATCTGGTTCTACATCACAGAATAATTGATATTGAACTTCGTTTCTTCTTAATTTTAATTGGTCAGTAATACGATCAACATAACCTAATTGAACCATAGAACGATCTGTAACAATCATTACACGATTTACATCTTTCATTTGATGTAAGTATTCAATAGAATCTCTTTCAAAGAATATTTTGTGAGGAACTTTAAACCATTGCATATTATTTCTTCTTCTACCTACTTTCTTAATATTTAATAAGTTAACTGCTGAAACGTTATCACCAATTGAGTTATGTCCATAACTACCACAGCCAAGAGTTAAACTTGGTAAGAAGGAATTGTAAACATTACCAATACCACCGAATGTTGAAGGTGAATTCCAAATAATTCTAATTGCAGGAATTAAATCACCAAATCTATCAACTAATTTTTCATCTTTTGTATGGATACTTGCTGAATGGCCTAAACCATTGAATTCAACCATTTTCTTAGATAAATTTAATCCTTCTTCAGTACTATTTGCTTTTAATACAGCAAGAACTGGTGAAAGTTTTTCTCTTGTCATTGGCTCATTAACACCAACAACTGAACATTTAACTAATAAGATAATTGTTTTTTCTGGAACTTCAAATCCAGCATTCTTTGCAATCCAATATGCTGATTGACCAACTACATTTGGATTTAATTTTGCATTAGCAACATCTTCTTTGCTTGAAACATTAAACATGAATTTTTCAAGTAATGCTTTTTCTTTAGCATCACAAATATGACAACCGAAAGATTCTAATTCAGTCATTGTTTCTTGATATATTTCTTTATCAACGATTAATGCTTGTTCTGAAGCACAAATCATACCATTATCAAATGATTTAGAAAGAACAATATCATTACATGCTTGTTTAACATCACATGATTTTTCCATATAAGCTGGAACGTTACCTGCTCCAACACCTAATGCAGGTTTACCACATGAATAAGCAGCTTTAACCATTGCATTACCACCAGTAGCTAAAATTGTTGAAACATCTTTATGATTCATTAATGCACTTGTTGCTTCCATTGATGGGTGTTCAATCCATTGAATACAATGTTTTGGAGCGCCTGCTTTAATTGCTGCTTCATATACTACTTTAGCTGCAGCAACTGAAGATTGTTGAGCATTTGGATGGAAAGCAAATATAATAGGATTTCTTGTTTTTAAACAAATTAATGATTTAAATATTGCTGTTGATGTAGGATTTGTAACAGGAGTAATACCTGCAACAACGCCAACAGGTTCGGCAATTTCAGTAATACCTGAAACTTCATCATGTTTAATAATACCAACAGTTTTTAAATGACGCATATTGTTAACAACATATTCACATGCAAATAAGTTTTTAGTAGCTTTGTCTTCGAAAACTCCACGATGAGTTTCATCTACTGCTAATTTTGCTAAATCACCATGATGATCAAGAGCAGCAACAGAAGCTTTAGCAACTATATAATCAACTTGCTCTTGGTTGAAAGTAGCAAATTCTTGTAATGCCTTCATAGCATTACTTACTAAAGAATTAACTTCTTCATTTGTATTTATAATTTTTTCTTCAGCCATAAAATCCTCCTTGACTAAATTAACCGATAATATTATATCGATAAAATTTTACTAATTAAATAGTTTTTTATTACTTTTTTCATGTAAACGCTTAATCACTTCTTTCTTTATAAAAAATTTGTCGAACTAATATTAATAATTTAGATAATTTTCAAAATAAAATAAATATTATTTATTTAATGTGATAAAATTGTTATAAATATAATACAAATATCTAAGGAGGATAAAAATATGCTAGAACTAAAAAATATTATCAAAATTTATGAAATTGGTAAAAAAGGTGATATTAATTATCAACAAGTACATGCTTTAAAAGGCGTAAATATTAGTTTTGGCGATAATGAATTTGTTTCTATTTTAGGTCCTTCTGGTTGTGGTAAAACAACATTATTAAATATTGTTGGTGGATTAGATAAATACACTAATGGTGATTTAATTATTAATGGAGTTTCTACTGAACGATATAAAGATAGTGATTGGGATAATTATCGTAATCATAAAATAGGATTTGTATTCCAAAGTTATAATTTAATTCCTCATCAAACAGTACTTGAAAATGTTGAATTAGCTCTTACATTGTCTGGTGTAAATAAAAAAGAAAGAAAAAATAAAGCTATCGAAGCTTTAAATAAAGTTGGTTTAAAAGATAAAATTAATGCTAAACCAAGTCAACTATCTGGTGGTCAAATGCAAAGAGTTGCAATTGCTAGAGCTATTGTAAATAATCCAGATATTATTTTAGCTGATGAACCAACTGGAGCACTAGATACTCAAACTAGTGTTCAAATTATGAATTTGTTAAAAGAAATTTCTAAAGAAAAATTAATAATTATGGTAACTCATAATCCAGAACTTGCTAAACAATATTCAACAAGAATTATAAAA
>URVS01000194.1 GCA_900551385.1 uncultured Mollicutes bacterium
ATATCATATGGAGGTGCATGAGTTACAAGTATTGTGAATGAATCAGAACTTAATTGATTATTGAATTTACTTAATTTTTCATATAATATTTCTTCACTAAATTCATTTGGTGTATCAAATGGTGTAGGATTAGATCCACCAAAACCAAGTATTATCATCTCATCAATATTTGAAACATTATCATGTATATTAGTTATGTTAGATTTATCAAGTAAATCTGGTGAATTAGCAGGATCACAATTTCCCTGTAAAGCATATACATTTGCATAATTACTAAATTTATTGAGTATTTCAACAAAATAATCCTCAGGGCCAAAATCTGTAATATCCCCAGTGATTATAATAGAATCTACTGAATTATTATCTAAATAATTAAATATTTTATCAGGAGATCCATGAATATCTGTAAGTACTAATATTTTCATTATAATATATCCCCATAAAAGTTACTAAAATTATATAATTAAAATTTTCTAATTTAAAGTTAATAACTTTTAGTATAATATCATAAAAAAATAAGCTAATATATAAAACTAAAAAAAAAGAGTGTATATTTCTAAAGTAACACATACATCTAGAAATATATTTTAATATAAAAGAATTATCCTTGCATCTGTTCATGGAAAAATGGACTCATTTCTTTTAGTGCACATTGTATGTTATCTTTCTCACCAAATACAAATACTGAAACATCATTATCATCAAATTCTATAATAACATTTTCATATTCACATATTTCCATAAATCTTTCTTCTTGAACAGGTTCTTTGAAATTAAATCTAATGAAATCGAAGTTTGCAGGCATTCCTGGAATAAATTTAGATTGAATTTTAACATTTTTAAATACTTCTTTTCCCTGGGATGCATCAAACAATTTCTTCTCCCAATCTTTAACAAAGTCTTCACCTTCAATCTGTGCAATATCAAGTAAAGTTTGTTCTACCTCATTTAATAGAGAATCTATACGTGGTAATTCTTTTGCCCTATCAGGTTCAGTTGGATCATCCTTATAAAAGTTGGTTAATGCTCTTGCATATTGAAGATTTTGTATAACTTCTTGTGGTACTTCATATGATTTTATTAATTTCTTCAATAAATGATCAAGAACTGTCCATCTTAACTCCAATGGATCTTTGTTATCAGTGACCATTTAAATGACCCTCTAATATGTTTCTTACATTGAAGTTGTATATTTCACCATCTAATGATTCTTCAATTTCCTTATCAATTTCTTCCATTGAATTATATGAATCAAGGAATAAAACATGATAACTTGTTGTATCCTTAACTTGTAGTATAGCAATAGGCACTGTATCATCTAATTCTTTTTTATCAATTGTTGCCTTATATTCTACAAATTTCTCATAATCTTCTGGTAAATCCTTTAGTGTGAATACACCTACTAATCCAACAATAAATTTTTGCATATAAAATAACTCCTTATAATTTTTAATTTAAATTCATATCTTTATTTTTTTACTTTATTTTTTTCATATTACTATAAGTATCTTTATTTTATTCTAATTTAATAAAGGTATTGATTTTTCATGATAAAATAACCCATATATAATTAATTAAAAAGAGTTTATATTTCTAAAAATAAAAGTAGTATGTTATTAATGGGAGGTTAGGGGAGAAAAATATAACTTTAAAGTTATATTTTAAAGTAAACACTTATTCTTCTCTAGGTGTGTTCATTTTTTGAACTAATTCAGCTGGGTCAACTACTTGTTTATCAAGTGTTAAATCTTCAGGAGATAATCCCATTGCTAATCCATATAATTGAGCTAAGTGTAATACAGGTATTGCAAAGTCAGTATTGTATCTTTCATTTACTTCTGTTTGACCTACATCAAATTGCATGTGACAGAAAGGACATACATCAACAATTGCATCTACGCCTGCTGCTTTCATGTTTTCAAGTTTTTCATGGGTAAAACTTGTTGTAACATCAAGATCTCTTGCTCTAAGACCTCCACCTGCTCCACAACACATCATTTTGTCTGCATATGGTACAGATTTTGCTCCTGTAATTTCTACAAGTTCATCTAATATTTTAGGGTTTTTAGGATTGTCTATACCTATTTCATCACTAGGTTTTAAGAAGTGACATCCATAGTGTACTGCAACATTTAAATTTAAGTCTTTTTCAAATGCTTCTGCAATTTTTTCAAGACCTATATCGTTATATAATACTTCTGCAAAGTGTCTTACGTTACTTTCACCTTTGAATTCACGACCAATTTCAGATAAAGAACCATTTACTTTTTCTTTGAATTCTTTGTCTTCTTTTAATAAGTCGTTTGCTTCATGAAGTGAACCAAAACATCCATTACATTCTGTTAAGATGTCTGCTCCCATATCTTCTGCAATTGTTATGTTTCTTGCTGCAATTGTTGCCCAGGTTTCTTTATCAAAAGAACCAAATACACCTGGTGCAGGACAACAGGAAGCTCCATCCATATCTGTTAATTCTACACCTAATTTGTCCATAAGTACCCTTGTAGATTTTTCAATACCAGGGTATCTGTTGTTCATTATACATCCTAAAAAGTAAGCATATGCCATATTATTATCCTCCTTATTAAATTGTTGAAATTTATTCTTTTATGTCTCCAGCTGCCCAATCGTAGCCTATTAATTCATCGAATCCAGTAGCTTTGATTAAAGTTTGTACTTCTTCTAATGCTTCTGGGAATTTGTGGGTTGTTGCTGGTATTTCATCAAGACCAATTTCTTTTCTTAAAGTTTTTACTTTGTCGTTAATTGGTACAGCATGACCAGTTTTTGCAACAAATGAACCGGTTTTTTTATGTGATAATGCCATGTAACCTTCATGTGCTGCTACATTTCTGATTGCTTTTACAATTTCTACAATTTTAATATCACGAGGACATCTTTCTTGACATTCATAACAGGTTGTACACATCCAAATTGCATCGTCTGAAATTACTTGATCTTTTAATCCTGCTAATGCTTTTCTTACTAATCTTCTGATCATGTAAGGAGTTCTTCTACCAGAAGGACATGCTCCTGAACATGTTCCACATTGGTAACAAATTGCTAAACTTTCAGATCCATTTGCCATTATTTCATCTTTAAATGTAGGATCTACATCTTTAAGTATTCACTTTCATTTAATAATGTCATTTTTTCACTCCATTGATAAAATACACAATATAAAAAAATTATTTTTTATAAAGCTAAGAATTTAATTTTACATCTAAAAAAAGATATTTCTAGATGATGTTAATGCACCTAATTCATCAACAATATTGGCTGACTTACTCTCCAACCTAAAGATTGGAAATTCCCGAGTAATAAACTAGTATAGTTTAAATTAATCGAGCTAGCTCCCATAGTCTATGGGTTTATTTAATCATAGCACCATCTTTTTAGGTTATTTATTATATTCAAACCATATTTAATGTTACTAAGATTTTATTCCTTCTGTTTGTCTATTTTATCCCTAATCTATTAGAGATTAATGTATTCATAGACCAGAAGGATAAATTTTTAATAGTTAACTTGTAGAAATTTACAGCTTAATTAATTATAAATTTCTATTAATAGATTAATTGTATTTATTATATAAATATATCAAAAAAATAAGTTGTGTTACCTAAA
>URVS01000195.1 GCA_900551385.1 uncultured Mollicutes bacterium
GCTTTCCAACCATCTTTTTTCCATTAAAGCATTTGAGAATTGCTATTTTTTCTTTTTTTAGTCTTTTTTATTTCATTTGTTGTAGCAACTTGATTTTCCATTATAGAAGTCTCTTTCCGTCTTTATCAAAAATAAAGAATCTTTTTAAGCTAACTTTAACTTCTTGTCCAGGTTCAATTTCTACATCACTTGGAACAATAGCTTTACAAGTTGTATCTTGACCTTTAAATTTAAAAATCATTGTCTTATCACGGCCAATATATTCAACCATTTCTACAGTTACTTTATATTTACCTTTTTCATCAACTTTAATAAATTCAGGTCTTATACCAATAAATAAATCAATATTTTCAACTGGTTTATCTTCAACAACAGTTTCAACTTGTTCATTTACTTGATCATTATTAATTTCTACACTTTCAACTTCTTCAACCACTTCTTTAGAAGTATGAGGATTCAAATCAATTGTTTTTAAAGCTTTTTCTTTTAAATAATCATTAAAGAAATAAACTTTATCTTTTTCTACATTATATGTAGCAGGAAGAATATTAATAGGAGGTGTACCTAAGAACTTAGCAACAAACATGTCAACTGGTTCATTATATACATCTTGAGGTTTACCAATTTGATGAACAACACCAAAATTCATAACTACGATTTCATCAGAGATAGACATTGCTTCTTCTTGATCGTGAGTAACAAAAATTGCAGTAACTCCTGTTTCTCTTTGAATTCTTTTAATTTCTTCTCTTGTTTGCAAACGTAATCTTGCATCAAGGTTTGATAATGGTTCATCAAGTAATAATACATCAGGTTCTTTAACAAGGGCTCTAGCAATAGCAACTCTTTGTTGTTGACCACCTGATAATTGACCAGGTTTTCTTTCCATTAATCCTTCAATACCAACGATTTTAGCATATTCAAGAGCTTTCGCTTCAGCTTCTTTTTTTGGCATTTTCTTATTTTCTAATGGAAACATAATGTTTTGCTTTACAGTCAAATGTGGATATAAAGCATAATTTTGGAATACAAGACCAATTCCTCTTTTTTCTGGTGGATAAGCACTAACTTCATTTTCACCAAAATAAATTTCTCCTTCAGTAGGGCGATGTAAACCTGCAATCATATAAAGAGTTGTAGATTTTCCACATCCTGAAGGCCCTAGTAATCCAACTAATTTTCCAGTAGGAATAGTAATATTAATATGGTCGACTGCGACCACATCTCCTTCTTTCTTACTGAAGACTTTAGTAAGATTAACAAGTTTAACTTCCATAAGGATCCTCCTAAATTTTTAAAAAGTGTTACAATCTTATAATATCATATATATGATATTTTTCAAATAACAAAAAAAATCATATTAAAAAAATTTTTTATTTTATTAATGAAAGCGTTTAGATTTATTGAGAAATTTCAAATATCCACTTATGTTTAAATTTATTCAAATCAAAAGATAGAAATTCATTGCTTATTGTTAATAAATATGAATTTCTTCCATAAAAGAATTTAAAATGAAATGTATCTTCTTTTTTTTCAAAAATATATCTTAATTTTTTTGTATATCTAAAAAAAACTTTTTCTAAATTATGTTCAAAATGAGCCATATAATTTTTGTCATTATTATAAAGAGCTTTTATCAAATTATCTTCTTCCATAATAAAATATTGATAAACATTATCAATTTCTTTATATGCTTTTTCATCTAAATAAAGAGGTTCATATTTTGCTTCAAACATATTTAAAAAATCCTTGGTAAAAAATAAAACAAAGCAAACGCTATTGCAAATGAAATAACAAACGCTAAAATTTTTGCCCACAATGGCACTTGAACGCCATCTAATCTAGCTAAATCATCTTCTTTTCTTTTCATTGTTCTTCCTCTATAACCATAGTAACTGCTAATAAATCAGCAATACCACGGCTTTTTTTATCAATCAAAAATATAATCATGTTAATTGTAATTGGAATAAAAAATAACCATGTACTCATTAATATATCTATCATAAACCAAGCAATAAATCTAACAAAATGTTGTACAATACTTGCTTTATTGTTATCTTGAGAAACTAATTTTAATTTAAATATTTTCTCACCTAAAGTCTTATCTTTTAAAATAAAAGGCACAATTAAATAAACAAGTACATTACTAACAACAATATTAGTGTATCCACCAGTTTTATTAATATGATCAATATATTGTTTTAAATTTTTATAATTAGAATAATTGTATAAAGATATTTCAGCTTTCGTTAATTCTTTTTTATAAAATGAAGCAAATTCTTCATCAGTCTTACCTTCATTAGGAACATAACTTCCATTACTTATTTGATGGAATAATCCACTTTTTTCTTTTGCATCATTATAAGAAACATATTTATCTGTATTATCAATATATGGATAAGTATCTTTCTCATTATATGTCATTTTATAAAATGAATTTAATTTATCATCAATTAAAGTATCTATTTCTACAAGTTCACCTTTTTCTTCTTTAAATAATCCTGAATCAAGTAATATTTGATTTGCTTCTGAAGCATAATTTTGATATTTTTCATTATTTTGTACAAAAATTAAAGAATAAATATAACTCAAAAAGAAAAAAAGACCTAACATTATACAAAAATCAATAAGTGATGATAAAATTCTTTTTATTCTAAGATTCATAAGGCTTCCTCAACGATTTATCAGTATTTTCTTTTTCTTCATCGATAAAATCTTTATATTCTTTTAAATTGCTAAATGGTTTAAATTCGTTTCTATCTACCACTTGAGTAAAGGAAATTAAATCGTGTAAACAATAACCATTTCTTAATATTAACATCATTGCAAAACTAATTAAAGGAACAATACCAAAAGTAAAAATACCAACCATTATTTCAAAAATAAAAATTGCTAAATATCTTAATAATAAAAATGACCAACCTGCATAAACATAATATTTATCCACAACTGATAATTTTAAAATTAATTGACCTATTGTTGCTTTATATTTATTACATAAAGGAATAATAAAAAGGAAAATTAAAGTCATGATAAAATATCCAAAAGATTTTGAGCCAATTCTTAAAATAGAAACTTCATTTAATAAATTATTAATTTTACCATCTTTATAAACATTAAATGCTTTATTAGTGTTTTTTAATATCTCATCACAAAATTCAATTCTTTTTTCTTCACTAACATCTTCTTTAAAAACATATTGATTATCAATATAAGAAAATAATTCACTCTTTTCTTTTTCATCATTAATAAAATTACTTTCATCATATAAATAATTAAATTTATCTAAAGAAGAAAGATAAAAATCACTTTTATATAAATCATTTTTTTGATAAACAAGAGTTTTAACATCATATAATGTTTTCTTTTGTTGATAACATAAAATAATTTCTTTTTCAGTATTTTCATCATTAGCCACAATAACAAAATTTTCATCAACAAAAAAATATAATCCTGTTATAACTTGTTCAACAATTAATGTATTGCATTTATCTTGAAAAGAAAAACATACATTAAAAAGAGGTACACTACAAGCCATTTCAAAAACAAGACTAGTAATTAAAACAAGTACAAAATCTATCAAAAAAGCATATATTCTTTTTAAAACTGAACATTTATTTGTAG
>URVS01000196.1 GCA_900551385.1 uncultured Mollicutes bacterium
AAATAATCTTCCCGTATCAGATGGAATTTTCAATGAATTTAGGGGGGAATTCAGAGCTGAGGACTATGCGTCGGGATATACTGCGCTGAAAGACTATGTTAAAGGAGAGGCGTTTACATACAATGTTATGTCTTCATTTTCTATCTATGGGATTGAGGGACAAAAGGTTGCCACAATTAAACTATTAAATCCTTATACTCCCGGAGAGATACGTTGAAACGGTTACTGAGATGTCATTTTATGGAGAGCGGGCGGATAATGATAGGGATCTCCGCGGGAATCGTTTTGGCTTATTATACGGCTTATCCCGTGTGGACCGCGGGGCTAGTCGGATTAGCCGTATATTCGATTCCGACGCTGATGCTATATTTTTTTTATCGCTGTCCGTTTTGCGGCGTACCGCTCGGATTTCACCGATTACTTTCCTTTAAAGCGTGTCCGTATTGCGGAAAAAAATTTACGAAAGAAATGTAAAATTTGTAACGAAAAAAGACCCGCAGGCAAAACCTGCGGGGCTTTTTACAAAAATAATACAAATGTTTCGATGTTTATATACATTCGTTTGATATGATTGTATTAAAAATATAGAGGAGAAATCATATGAAAAAAGCAACAATTTTTATATCTATACTATTGATGTTGGTCACTGTATTTTCTTTTCAAAATGCTTTTGCCTAAGCAACGCAAAATTCGGTTTTGAAACAAGAGCAAACCATATCCGAACTGTACTCCGAAAGACTGAATGCAATCTGTTGCGGAAACAAAAAACTTGAAGAAGAAATGAATGCAGCTTTAAAGCAACAAGGTGTTGACGAAATATCAATACAGGAAATTTGCGAAATAACAGGTTCTTCTATGCCGAGATATGTTGAAGAATATGATAATTATTATTTCAATATTTTTTTTTAAATCTTTTTCCATTTTTCCACTCCTTTTATTTTAAAAATTCCACTTTTTGAAAACCACCTTTTTAATGATAATCATTTTAAAATAAACATTTACTAATTGCAAATATTTTAATTCTTTTTAAACTAAAATCCATAATAAATAAATTTATTATGGATTTTAACATTTTAATTATCTAACATTATTTTAATTATATATTCTTAAGCGTTAACCTGCGCTTTTTTTATTTTTAGAACCAGCTTAAAAGTATCTGACACTGCTTTTTGTTCTTGTTCACCTTTCCCTGCTGTACCCTCAAGTTTTATTTTTCTTGTTTTCGCTCCATTAGCACCTGCTTCTAAACTCAATAATTTTCCATTATCATTACTTATATCACCACTTACTTTGTTGTTTAAATTTTCATCTGTGAATACACCTTTTTTTTCTCCACCTGCACCTAAGTAAGCTTTAACTTCACTGTCTACAGTTAATTTTAACGCTACTGTAGATCTAGGTTTATCACCTAAATCAGCTTCTTTAATCACCTTTACTTCACCATTAGTTGTTTTAGAGAAGTCAGTTGCATAAACTTCAATTCCTTGAGTCCCTTCGTTTTTAACCTCTAATTCTGGCCCTACAACTGTCCCTTCGCTAGTAACCGTAAAGTTAGCTGCTGTAGGAACAGTCACCTTAAAACTTGTAGCCGGCATTTCTCCTTGGTCACTTTGTACGTGAGCTGTGATGTTAACATCGTGTGTAGGACTATTGCTATCTGTATCCTTAATATTTGCTTCATTTGGCATTGTCACATGATTATTATTCTCTGCTGCAAATGCACTTACTGAAGTTGTAGCAACAACTGCTGCTGCCATCATTAATGATAAAAATTTCTTTTTCATAATTTAAAATCCCCCTAAATGATTTAATTTATTCATTATTTTTAATATTTTTTTGGGTGAGTTTTTCTTTTCCTTTGTTTCCTCTCACCTGATGACTTAATTATATAATCTTTTTTTTAGTTTTATTAAAACATTCGTTAAATTTAAAAATTTATTCGTAAATTGTATTTTTATGTCGTTTTTTGTGTTTTATCACTTTTACTCAAAATAATTCCCGAAAGAATATAATCATTCACGCTTGTAATTATATTCTTTCGGGAATTGTAATGATATGTAGTTTTATATTAATTTGAATTTTTCACTTACAGCTTCAAATTTACTTTTGCTCACTGGAAGCTCTATTTTATTTTTTAATATAGCACTTTTCTTAGTTAAAGTTACTATATTATTTATATTAACTATGTACGATCTATGACATCTTACAAATTCTTCTCTGAATTCTAACACTTTTTCCATATCGCCAATTTTACTTTTAATAGTAATGACTTCATTATCATAATGAATATCTACATAATGGTCAAAGGCTGAAATGAAAATTATCTTATCTATATTAACTTTTATTTGTTCTCTTCCTTTTGAAAAAACTAAATATTTAGCGTTAGTTGAATTTTCTTTAACCTTTTCTAAACAAATGTCTAAACATCTAAATAAAGCATCTTCTTCCACAGGCTTTAATAAATAATTAAGGGCACTTACGTTATACCCCTCTAATGCATGTTCTACTTCTGCTGTTATAAATATAATTAGAATATCTTTATCTTGCTTTCTTATTTCTTTTGCTAATTGTACTCCTGACATTCCTTTCATATTTATATCTAATAACACTAAATCAAAATCACAATCTTCTGGCCATTTAAATAGAAATTCCTCTCCACTTTCAAAACCTTCTATATCAATAGTTTCTTCTCTTTCATCTGCCCACTTAAGCACCTGCTTCTTAAGTACTTCGTATTGTAATTTACTATCTTCACATATTGCAACTCTCATTTTTTTCTCCTAACTTAATCTTTTTCAAATTGTATTTATTTTACAAAAGAAACAAATAATCCAATACAATTAAGTATTATTTATAATAATAATTCACTTGATTATAATTATCAAAAAAATATTTTTAATTTAAAAGGTATTAAATTTAATTATGAACAAAAAGTATTTGAAGAAAATAATAAAATATATTATTTAGACGAAATAAATAGAAAGCATGAATTCGTTAAATTTAATACATTAAATGAATATAAAGATAATAATTTTAATAATGGTTTAATATTAAAAAAAATAGATAATCAATATAAAATAACTGATATAAATGATAATGTTTTAACCTTTAATAATAATGGATATTTAATACAAATAGAAAAGAAACTATATAATATTATTGTTAATACATATATTGATTATGTAGATAATAAAATAAGTTGTATTAGAAGTGATAATAATTCTAATATAAATTTTACGTATACTAATACAGAAATAACTATTACAAGTGGTTCAATAACTAAAAAAATTAAATTGATAAACAATAAACTTGTATTTGATTCAAATAAAATTCAAGTTGAAATGTCATTTGATCAAAATAAATTAAAATCAATTAACGAATATAACGCTAGTAAAGAAAAATTATATGATATTGAATATACAAATAATAAAATTGAATCAATAATATATAAAATAGAATTAGAAGATAATACATATAAAGATGTCTTAAATTATAAAGTAGAAAAATATAATGATATTTATAAAGTTATAAGAAAAGAATATAATTTAATAACTACAAATATTTATTATACATTTAATGAAAATGGATATTTAATTGGTCAATATGAAGATAATAATGATTC
>URVS01000197.1 GCA_900551385.1 uncultured Mollicutes bacterium
TGATTAAAATGTTAAATATTGATCAAGAGGATTTAGGCTCTTTATACGTATCAGTTAATAGTAATGATGAAATTGTTATTGCTAATTTTGTTAGTGATTATTATATTGGTGGATATTATGTTTTATCTAATGATTATGATGAAATGACTGATGTTATGTTAACTAATATTATCGCTATGGAAAATGGAGAATTAGATTTATAAAAAATTTGTAAATTAGGAGCAGTGTCTTGACTGCTCCTATATTATAAGGTATAAAAAAGTTATGAAAAAAATTGCTATATATGGAAAAGGCGGAATAGGTAAATCTACTACTGTATCAAATTTAGCTTATTGTTTAGCTAAAATGGGTAAGGTTGTTTTTCAAGTTGGTTGTGATCCTAAAGCTGATTCAACTATTGCACATAATTATGGTAATCGAGTACCTTCGGTTTTAGATGCATTAAGAAATAATAAAACAGAAGAAAAAGATTTTCTTTTTAAATCTCATGATAATGTTTATTGTATTGAATCAGGTGGTCCAATTCCTGGTAATGGATGTGCTGGTAGAGGTATTATTACTGCTTTTGAAAAAATAAAAGAATTGGATTTGTTTTCTAAATATCAACCTGATTATGTTTTGTTTGATGTTTTAGGTGATGTTGTATGTGGTGGATTTGCTATGCCAATTAGAAATGGGTATGCAGATGATTTATATATTGTTACTTCTGGAGAAATGATGTCTTTATATGCTGCAAGTAATATTTTACAAGCTGTAAGATATCAAGTTAGACCTGGATATGCTACTTTTAAAGGCTTAATTGTTAATAAAAAGAATATTGAAAATGAAGATGAAATAGTAAAAAAAGCAAGTGAAGAAATGAATGCGAATGTATTTTTTTCTATTCCAAGAGATAAAATGATTCAAGAAGCTGAAAAAATGAAAATGACTGTATGTGAAGCTTTCCCTGAATCTAATATTGCTAAAGAATATTTTGCTTTAGCTAAGAAGATTATTGAAAATGAATGATTTAAAAAATGTTTCTTATGATGTAATTAATTATGATCATTGCCCTCTTGATTATGTTTTAGAGGAAATTTTTAAATTAGGTAAATTAAATATGTTAACTATTGGTACTGGTGAATGTGCATATTTTACTAGTAAACAACTATTTAATTCTGATCAATTAAATTTTTCTTATTTATTAGAAGATAAAGAAATTGTTTTTGGTGATTTATCTTCATTAGAAGAATCTTTTTCTTTATTAAATAAATCTAAATATTATTCTATCGTAGTTATTACATGTATACCTGCTATTATGAATTTGAATTTAGATTATTATATTGATCAATATGATAAATTAATTTTATTTAATGCACCTTGTTTTAAAAAAAGAAATTATCAAGATTTGATAAATGATTTATATTATAAAATCTTTTCTAAAGTTGATTTAAAAATTGAATCAAAAAAAGAAATATTAGATTATGAAGAATATGATTATGATTTATTTATAAAAAAAATATCTAGTAATATTTTAATTATTAATAATCCATGTTATTTAAAATTAGGAAAATATATTGAAAATAAATATCATATTTTATTAATTGATAATTCTAAAATTAATGATTTATCTTTTTATAAAGAATATGCTTCTTTATTAAATATTGATGAAAATGAAATTAATGAAATAGAAAATAAATTAGATAAAATAAATAAAGATAGAGAATATAAAGTAAATACTAGATTTGATTCTTTAAAAGAAGTAGTTAAAAAATATGGAATAAATATTAAGTTAGTTAATGAAAATAATAATTCAATTATTATAGATGAATTAGATGCTTTTAAATCATTAATTAAATTTGTAAGGAGTGCTTATGCCATTAAATAAATATGGAATTTTTCCTAATGGAAGAATTAATCTTTATAATCATTTTATAATGTTTAATGATGTGGCTATTTTAGATTTTTCTACATGTGGACATGGCGTTTTTGATTATGGTAATTTATCTAGGTTATTTTATCAAAAATTAGATAAACATAGTTATACTGCTGATTTAAATGAAATAGATTTATCTTTAGGTCAAGTTAATAAAGCGTTTTTAACGTGTGAAGAAATTATCAAAAATAAAGATTTTAAACATATTTTTATTATGCCATCTTCATTAAGTGTAACATTAGGCTTTGATATAAATGCATTGTGTTATGATATACAAGAAAAATATCATGTTAATACATCAACTATATTTTTAAATCTTAATGATGATTTTTATTATGCAGAAACTTTATTTTATAATTATTTATTTAAATATATAAAATTAGAACAAAGTGATAAATATAATTTAATTGGTGATGAAGTTAGTAATACAAATATTTTAAAACATCAAAAAATCAAAAAAATATTAAAAGAAAAATATAATTTAGAATGTATGTTTGATTCATTATCTTTTAATGAATTAAATGATTTACATTTATCAAATAAATTAAATATTATTACATCTAATAGTGCTCTTGATTTAGCAAAAAAATTAAATATTCCTTATGTGTTTTTAAATTCTCTTGATGAAGAAAATGATAAATTGTTTTTTGAAAAAGGATTAAATATTCCTTTTAAAATTAATGAAAATGTTGATTATATTTATTTCCAATTTAAAAATATTATGAAAATGACTAATAAAATGATTGTTTGTTATTTAAACATTGATCATTTAGAGATGTTAAATAATTTCTTTTCTTATTTAGATATTAATATAGAATTAATTGCAACACATAAAAATAATAAATATAAATATATGAGCATGGATAATTTTATCGATTTATATAAAGAAAAAGAATATATTGTTATTTCAAATGAAAGAGTACAAAAATATTTAAAAGATTGTATTAGTTTAGAATATGTTGCTTTAGATTATAAATTATTAACTCCATTTGAACAAACTTATATTTTTTATGATGATGGAATAGTTTTATTAGAAAAATTAGTTTCATTAATTATAAAATAATTAAGAAAATATTATATTTTTATTTTTTAATATTTTTTTTCATTTATAATATTATGTGTGACTAATAATAGTCAAACTAATAAATGAGGTTATTAGAAAAATATAAGGGTTTCCTTAATTGATAAGAAAGGATTGTAAATAGATAAAAACCTCAATATCTATTGAAGTTAAAAAGATGCATATTAATCCAGATACTATTATTGTATTAGATTATGGTAGTCAATATAATCAATTGATTTGCCGAAGAATTAGAGAAAAAAAGGTATATTCGTTATTAATGCCTTATTCTACTACTGCTGAAGAATTGAAAAAAATTCCTTCATTAAAAGGTATTATTCTTTCTGGTGGTCCTAATTCTGTTTATGAAAATGATTCATTAAGAATTGATGAAAATATTTTCAAATTAGGTGTACCTGTTTTAGGTATTTGTTATGGGATGCAACTTATTTCATTCTTAAATGGAAGTGAAATTGTTCCTGGTACTAGAAAAGAATATGGTGGAAAAGAAATTGAAGTATTAAAAGATAATTTATTATTTGCTAATACTCCAAAATTACAAGAAGTATGGATGTCACATTCTGATAAAGTTAATTCTTTACCAAATGGATTTGAAGTAATTGCTTCAAGTGACAATAC
>URVS01000198.1 GCA_900551385.1 uncultured Mollicutes bacterium
CTACTCTATTATGAGGAAACAATTCTTTAAATTCAGCATATAATTGTCCTGCTAAAGTTTTATTATGAACAAGTACTAAAGTAGGTTTATTAATTTTTTCAATAATATTAGCCATTGTAAAAGTTTTTCCAGTTCCAGTAGCCCCTTTTAAAACTTGGAATTTTTTATTATCTTTTAATCCTTGTACCAATTTATCAATTGCTTTAGGTTGATCTCCTGTTGGTTTATAAGGAGAAACTAATTGAAATTTATTTTGCTTTATCATTTTTCTTTTTTAAACCTATATTAATTGAACTTTGATGTGCTTTAAAGCCTTGACCTTTAACTGCACTTAATCTTGTAACAGTAACAAAAGAAGAAGGATCTACTTTAGCAATAATATCCATCAATACATAATATTCTCTAATATCTAAAACAACTTGTAAAATTTTAATATCTTCATGAGTATATCCACCTACTCCAGATATAATAGTAGATCCTCTTTGTATTTTCTCATTAACAATATGATTTAATTCATCATATTTCTTAGAAATAATGGTGACTTCCATATTGTTTTCAGTATCAAATAATTTACTTAACATAAAAGAAGCAACAAATGCAGAAAATATACCATTTAAAGTCATACCAAAAGTATTTTCTTTAGCAAAAATAAAATTCAAAACAACAATTAATGCATCAACAACAAAACAAGTAATTGATGTTTTAAACCCGAAAAATTTTTGAAAACTTAAAGTAATAACATCAATTCCACCAGAAGATCCTCCACCAAGAAAAGTTAAACCAACTCCAGTACCCACTAAAACACCACCAAATAAACCTGCTAAAAATAAATTAATAGAATTAGTAAGTTCGCCAATGTTTCCTAAATAAAACAAATCTAAAGAGCTTAAATATGTGCCTAACATAACAGCAAAAGGATATATAACAGTTGATATAATTGTTTTTATAGCAAATTCATGACCTAATAATAACCACCCTGCAAAAAAACAAAACCAAGTCAAAATAGTGACCATTAATTGTTTATCAACACCAAATAAAGAATTAACCAAAATAGCAATACCTGAAACACCACCTGTAACAATATCATAAGGTATTAAAAATAAACCTGTTCCAAAACCTAAAATGAAAGATCCTAAAATAACAAAAAATAGTCTTTTAATAATTAGTTTTGCATGTTTACTAATTTTCATTGTTCTTTACCTCCCATTTTAAATACGCATTGATAAACTCATTTAAGTCACCATCTAATACACCATGTACATCACTTGTTTCATAATTAGTTCTATGATCTTTAACCATTGTATAAGGGCAAAAAACATAAGATCTTATTTGAGAACCCCATTCAATATTTTTTTGTTCACCTTGAATTGAACTAATCTTTTTTCTTTGTTCTTCTTGTTTTAATAAATATAGTCTTGATTTTAAAATAGATAACGCTGTTTCTCTATTTTTAATTTGATTTCTTTCATTTTGGCATGTGACAACTATTCCAGTAGGAATATGAGTCATTCTTACAGCTGAATCAGTTTTATTAACATTTTGTCCACCTGCACCAGAAGAACGATATGTATCTATTTTTAAATCTTTTTCATCAATATTAATATCTATATCTCCTGCAATTTCTGGAGTAACTTCTACTGAAGCAAAAGATGTATGTCTTCTACCAGATGCATCAAAAGGTGAAATTCTAACTAATCTATGCACACCTTTTTCTGATTTTAGCATGCCATATACTTTTTTACCTTTTAACATGAAAGAAACGCTTTTTAAGCCTGCACCTTCACCTTCAAGATAATCAATCATTTGAATCTTAAAATTATTTTTTTCAGCAAAACGAATATACATTCTATATAACATTTCTGCCCAATCTTGAGATTCTGTTCCTCCTGCACCAGGATGAATATCAACAATTGCGTTGCATTCATCATATTCACCATTTAAAAGAACTTCAACTGAAAATTCATCAAATCTTTTTTCTAGACCTTCAACTTCACTAGAAAGCATTTGATGTAATTCTTCATCATAATTATCTTTTACCAATAAATATGTTTCTATTAAATCATTATAAATTTTATTGAGCTCGTCAAAAGTTTTAATTCTCTCATTTAAAGAATTAAATAAATTTATTTTCTTTTGAGCTTCTCTTTGATTAGCCCAAAAATCATCTTGACCAATTTCTTTTTCTAAATTACTAGCTTGAGATTTTAATTTATCGAGGTCAAAGAGAGTCACCTAACTCTACTAGTGAGCCTTTTAATTTATCTAAAATATTACGGATTTCAAATAATTCTTTCATTATTCTGCTCCGTTTTCATCTTGAGCTTTTTTAGCTTCTTCCATTTGTTTTCTTTCTTCAGCTACTTCTGCTTCAGTTTTCATTCTAACTTGTGCTCTAATTAAAGCTAAAGTAACTTCATCAGAAATAGTTTCAATCATTTCATCAAACATTTGGAAGCCTTCTCTAACATAATCTTGTAAAGGATTAGTTTGAGCATAACTTCTTAAATGGATACCTTCTCTTAATTTTGACATTGAATCAATATGAGTTGTCCAGTTACGATCAATTCTTGATAAAACAACCATTTTTTCAACTTGATCAGCTGCACCTTCTGGCCATGTAGCTCTTTTTTGATTATAATATGATAACAATAAAGAAGCTATATCATCAGTTGCTTCATCAATAGGAGCATCTGTATATCCTTCATCATCAAAAGAACCTTCTGGTAAATATTTAGATTCAAGATTTGCTTTCAATAATTTACCATCAAGATATTTTTCTCTTTCTTCACCATTTAAAGAAGATTTAATAATCTTTTTAGCGGTATTATGGAAATATTCACAAACACTATCATAAATACTTTCTGAATATAAAACTTTATCTCTTTGATCATACATAATCTTTCTTTGTTGTCTTAAAACATCATCATAATCCATTAAAGATTTACGAGTATCAAAATTTTGTCCTTCAATCTTCTTTTGAGCAGAAGTAATTGCATTAGTAACCATTTTGTTATTCAAGCCTTCATCACCTAAAGACATAAATGCATTTCTTAACATATCAGAACCAAATCTTAAAATTAATTCATCATCACAACATACAAAGAATCTTGAATATCCTGGATCACCTTGACGTCCAGAACGACCTCTTAATTGGTTATCAATACGTCTTGCTTCATGACGTTCAGTACCAATAACACATAATCCTGCAGCATGATGAACTTCTTTAGTATCTTTAATTTCTCTAACACCTTCACCAAGTTTAATATCAGTACCACGACCAGCCATATTAGTAGCAATAGTAATTGCACCTAATTGACCAGCTTTTTCAATAATATGAGCTTCTCTTTCATGGTTTTTAGCATTTAAAACTTCATGTGGTAAACCTTCTTTAGTTAAAAGGTTAGATAAAAGTTCACTCTTTTCAACAGAAACTGTACCAACTAAGATTGGTTGACCTAATGCATGTCTAGCTTTTATTTCACTAACAATGGCCTTATATTTAGCATTTTCATTACCATAAACCATATCAATATCATCATAACGAATTTAATTCTAAAAGATTAATTAGTAGCATAAATACCGATAATTATATTTAT
>URVS01000199.1 GCA_900551385.1 uncultured Mollicutes bacterium
CAACTAAAATTAATGAAGTCGAATATAATACTTCTATTAGACATTTAGATACAACTGGTCAAAAAATTAAATTTCATATTAATTCAGATTATACAGGATATGTAAATTTAAATTTAGTTGGTACAAGTAATATTTGTTCTATTGTTGATGGAAAAATAAGTGAAGTTAAAGAATTAAAAATTAATGATTTTTATAAATTAAGTAATGTTTATAATGAAGAAATATCTATACCTAATAATGCTATTTTCCCTTCATTAAATGATACTAGTACAACATCCATTAATATTTTTAATAATGCAGCAAAAGAAGTTAATATTGGTACAACATTTGTTACTAAAGGAGAAAACATTTTCTATTTAGAAACAATTAGCTCTAATAAATATGGATATAATTTTACTGGCGCTAATATTATGGGATTAACTATGCAAAGTATTGAACCAACTACTAATAGTAATGTTAATGTAGAATATAGATTGCCAAAAGGAAAAAATATAAAAATATTTGATACTGATGAAGCTACTACAAATAAGTATGTTATTGATAAAACAGTTAAAACAATAAATTTTAAAGATAGTAATTTGACAAATGAAAACGGATTTTTTGAAATTATCGATACAAATTATCCAACTAATGTTTTAATGGAAATCTGGAATCTTGATAATAATTATTGCTTGAGAAATATGGATTTTAAAGGCCAAAAAATTCGTTTCCATATTTTCTCAAAAGAACAAGGCAAAGCAACATTATCTATGTTAGCAAGCAATAATATGTTTACTTATGAAGATGGTAAATATATTGCTTCATACGATTTTAACTTCAAAGATGCTTATAAATTAAGTCGTGTTGAAACAAATGTTAATGGTGAGGAAAAATTAATTAATATAGATATAAATCAAAATGCAATAATTAAAGGTATTGAAAGTGAACAAGATTCTACTGGAAACTATATTAATAAAAGAAGTCAAATTTGGTCCGTTGGTTCTTATGATTTAGGTGAAACATATTTATCTAAAGGAGAAAATGTTTTTGAAATTGAAGTTATATCGGATTCAAAAACAAATTATTCTCCATTTTTACAAAGATCAGTAGGTGCAAATATTGCGGGCTTATTAGCAGTAACTAAATAGGTATTAAAATGAAAAAAGCAATAAAAAACATTCTTCTATTAAGCTTATTATTATCCCCTACTTTAATTGCTTGTGATAATAATGTTTCAAGTAATTCAAATTCAATTAATGAATTTGTCGAAGATGATGACCCAACAGTTGTTGAATTTAAAATTTTATCTCAAAAAGATGTAAAAACAGAATATAATGCAGGTGATATGTTTGATCCAACAAATTTATTGTTTTACGCTAAATGGAGTCATGATGTTGAAGAAGATGATTTAACATATTTAGATGTTGATTATGAACAAAAAAATAGAGCGTTAAATAAAGATGATAAAGAGATTATTTTTACTTATGAAAATAAAACTTGTTCATTAAAGATAAATGTTAAAGATATTTCTATTGCTAATTTAACTATTAATAGAAGTAGAATTGGTGAAATTGATATTTTAGGAAATACAATTAATTTATTAAATATTTCTGCAAGTGCAGATATTGATGGGACTTCAACTATTATTGATTCATCAAAATTGACATTTTTAGATAATGGAGAATTAATTACTACTCCAAGTGTTTTTGTTGGTAAAAGGGGAATTCATGAAATAACAGTAGAATATATTAACTTAAAATCTACATTTCAAATTGAAATTGTTGACGAATTGGATGATTTAATTGTAGATAGAATTAATATTCCTTTTACATGCGCAAATAATACTATTGTTGATTTAAGTAAAGTTATAATTACTGCAAAAGTTAAAAATAAAACTTTAGATGTTAATTTTGAAAAAGTTACATTTAAAGATAATAATGTAGAAATTTCTAATGCTAGATTATTTACTGTTACTGAAGGAAAACATGAGATAACAGTTTCTTATTTAAATAAATCTGTAACATTTGAAATATCTACTACAAGCTCTATTGAAGAATTATATATTGATAGAGGAATAATTTCTGAATATATAGCAATTAATAAAGTAATTGATCTTACTAAAATAAAAATTACTGCAAAATCTGGTAGTGAAATTATAGATATTGATACTAGTTTAGTTGTTTTTACTGAAAATAATGTTGCTATAAGTAATGCTACAAAATACACAGTTACAAGTGGTATTCATACTCTAACTATTTCTTATTTAGAAAGAAATTGTACTTTTACATTTACTGGAATAGAACAAGCTAATTTCATTGTTTATAAACTCCCAAATAAAACTACTGAATTTGGTAATTTTAAATATGATGGAAAAGAAGAAAGAGTTACTAATTTTAAAGATACTGGTTTTGAACAAAATGGTAGTTATTTTGAAATTTTAGAAACAAAAATTAATGATGCAGCAAAACTTGGACAATATGTAGAAATGTATTTATTAAGAGGTCAATATTATATAAGAAATATGGATGTTAAAGGTCAAAAAGTAAGATTCCATATTAATTCAAATAAAGCTGGTAAAGCAAATTTATCTTTATTTGGTTGTAGTAATATTTTTGAATCGTGGAATACTCAACATTTAAGTAAAATATTAATTAAAGATGCTTTTAAATTAACAAAAGTAACAGAAACAAGTAGTGAAGATATTGTAATAAACGATAATGCATCATTCCCAGAAGTTAATGTCCCTTATGGAACAAAACCAAATGATATATTTAATAATGCATGTGTAGAAACAATATTAGCGGAAGTTGATGTTGTTGAAGGTGATAATATCTTTGATTTAGAAGTTATTATGGAACATAAAAAAGGCGTTGCTGGTGTTGCACAAGATCCTTATTATTCAGGTGCAGTTCAATATAGAAGAACTGCTAATATTGCAGGCATGCAAATTCAATTTAAATAGGTAGGTTAATTATGATTAAATTTAATAAAAGACAATGGATATCTATTAGTATTGCTACTATTATAGGTTGTGGATTAATTGTTGGAAATTATTATGCGACAATTAATGCCGGTGCAATCACAAATTTATTATGTGGGGAAGCTGCTGATTTTGATAATGATGATGCTAAAAGAGCTTTAGAAAAAGGTGATGCAATAACTAGAAATGTTGGTGATGAAAGTATTGTGTTATTAAAAAATAATAATGATCTTTTACCATTACAAACTTCTGAAAATCAAAAGAAAAAAGTGAACTTATTTGGTTGGTCTAGTACAAATGGAGGATTTATTTTAATTGGTGCTGGTAGTGGAGGTGCTAGATTAAATGCAGTTGAACCAACTAGATTAGTTGATTCGTTAAAAAATGCTAATTTTGAAGTTAATGAAGAATTAATTTCTAAATATGAACAATTTGCATCTGGTTATCCAAGAACAAGTACTATTAATGAAAAAGAATTTACAACTTTGGTTCAACCAAAAAAAGAATGGTATACTAGTGAAATAATTAACCAGGCAAAAGAATTTTCTGATACTGCTATTGTAACTATTTCTAGGTATTCTTCTGAAAATATAGAAATGCCTTTATGTCAATATAAATCTACTGGTGAAAC
>URVS01000200.1 GCA_900551385.1 uncultured Mollicutes bacterium
CCTATTATTTTCATATTTAATCACCTTTAAAGTAGACTTGTTTCTTAAGCTATATAATATTTTAGAAAAAAATAGAAAAAATATGATTTAATAGATATATATAATCAATATGTTAAGTTTGGGGATTTTGATAAAGGCGAAGAAATTTTAGATGAGTATTTAGCAGCAATGAATAAATCAAAATTAAGCGCCGAAGCCATGTCTCGTATGGCTAATTTAAATATAGAAAAAAGAAATATGGGACAATATTTAGGTATTTATCGATTTAATCTTGGTAGAAAAAATAAAATACCATCTTTAAAGCCTAAAAGAAGTTTTATAGATAGAATTAAGTTAAAATATAATTTATCAGCAATATTTACAAGTACAATATTGTTATTTATGATTTTCTATTCCTTATAAGTAGAATTAAAATTTAATTATATTAACTTTGATTATATTATAAAGAAAATAATTTGTTAATAAAATGTGGGTGTTTTATGTTAACTTTAAATAAAACTAGAAGATATGTTATATCACAAGATTTTAAAAATAATAAAAAAATAGTGAATGTTATATTAAATATACAATGTAAAAAATACAGCTAAATCTTGTGAATAATAAAATAGATTTCTTAAATTTTTCTCTTTTTTTAAAAAAAATGAAGATTGATTTTCATGATTTTTACAGTGATCTTCGTTTTTGTTGTGGTAGATTTTCTTGTATTTGTTTACTATCAAATCTTAAATTAATATACCTTGAATTTCCTTTCTTTCCAGATCCTGTGTATGTTGTATCAATTAATCTTAGAAATTCTAATTTATTAATTTGTCTATTGTATGTTGCATAACCAATCTTATTTTCACGATTATATTCCTCATATAATTGACCAGATGTTATATTTTTCTTATCCATTCTTGTAATAAAACGAAGTAATGTTTTTTCTTTATCAGATAATGAATTTAATATATACCTTAAACTAACACTTTTTGATACTTTAAATGCCTTTTCAACATCCCCATACTCAATTCTACGTGATGCTCTAACCTCAGCATTATTTCCACTTATACGCAGTAAATCAATACCTAATCGTAAATCCCCATTTTCAAATGTATACGTGGTAATTTCCTCTAATAAATCATTAGATATAACATTTGGATAAAATCCTAAGTTTACACGTTCTTTTAATATATTATATGTTTCTTCATATGTGTATGGTTTAAAATTTATTTCTGCAGCATTGAATATAGATCCTACATTTTTATCCAATATAAATCTAAATTCCACATCTGAAAGTACTGCAAATATACCAGTTCTTACACCTTCATATGATTCATGTGCACGTAGAATATCATAAAATATTTGACTTATAATATTTCCATGAAATAGATGATTAATATCATCTAATGCAACAATCAATGCTTTATCAGTATCATATAATTCATTCATAATTTTATTATATATTCTTGCAAATGGAACTCCTGTTTCAGGAGGATTATGACCAAATATTTTCTTATATATTTGTGAAAAAATACCAAATTTTGTAGAATGTAATTGACAATTTACATATACACATATTATATCATCTTCACAGTCCAGTTGAGCCATTTCAAATAATTTCTTTATAGCAGTTGTTTTTCCAGTTGCTGGAGGGCCTAAAAGTATATTATTTGATGGTTTTCCACCATGTAATGCAGGTCTTAATGAGAAAGCCATTTCTTCCATTTGTGATTGTCTTAATTTAAATTCTTCTGGCAAATAATCTGAATTAAATACTCTTACATCTTTAAAAATTGTTTCATCATGTAATAATATGTCTTGTAAATCCATCTATTATTGTCCTCCTTTTTTTTATTTTATAATGCTCCCATAGCAAACGATACAAATGCAATTAACATTCCTATTTTCATGTATTTAGATATTTTATGCATAGATTCTTTTGACTGATTTTGCACTGCCAGATATGCTGAATATACAAAGATAATATCTGCTATAATTATTATGATAAGATATACTATTGAAAATATATTATAATAATATAACAAGGGACTAAGAATACATGTTATAATATTTAGAATAACAGCTAACATAACTGCCTTTTTTGTCCCATATATAATTGGAAGAGTATGTGCATCTTCTTTTTTATCTCCTTCAATATCTTCAATATCCTTTATAATTTCCCTAGATAATGTCATTAAAAATGCAAAAAATCCAAGAATAAATCCTAAATTAACATCTTTTGTTATAAGACCACCAAAAACAAATGTTAAACCTGTAAGTATGGCTACACATAAATTACCAATAAAACATCTTTGTTTTAAATCATAAGCATAGATTATCATTAAAATAGTACATAAAATTACAACAATACCATTTTCTAATGATATTATAAATCCTAATATAATTGATACTAGAAATAAAATTAGACTATAATATAATGCTCTTTTTAATTCTATTTTACCTGAGGGTATAGGTCTGTTTGGTGCATTTATCCGATCTATTTCATAATCATAATAATCATTTATTGTATTTCCAGAACCTGTTGCTATAAATACACATAGAGATCCAAGTATTATCTCATAATTATAAGTATGGCCTATAATTGCCATTAATAATACTGCTATAAATGCCATTAAAGCATTTGTAGGTCTGAGAATTTCTATATAGGGATTCATTAACTTGTCACCTATAACTAATTTATTTTAAAAAAATCATCAATAATATTATATATGTATCTATTTTATTATAAGCTATTTTTTTATTAAATAATTTGAATATATATTATGGAAAAAGTAGAACAATATAACATAAAGTATTTATTATAGTAAATATATAATAATAAATAACTAATTTTTAACATACTTAAAACTGTGAGCGAATGAGTATCACTCATTAAGGAGTTTTAAATTAGAATATTTTTTATTATATAAATATATTTTATTAAATAGGTCATTTAATCAGACAACAAGTCGTTATAGATATAATAAAAATAGTTTTTTAAAAGTATATTTTAAAAAATTGGTAGTTATCTAAATAGTACTTGCTATGGATGGTTAAAAGCCAGATGATAATGGAGGACATTAAATGGCAAATTCAGTATATGTAAAATTTGAAGTACCAAAAGAAATAGCTGATAAAGTTTACGAAGCTTTAGAAATCGCAAGAGATACAGGTAAAATAGGAAAAGGAACAAACGAAGTAACAAAAAACATCGAAAGAAACAATGTTGCTTTAGCAGTAATTGCAGAAGATATTGAACCTGCAGAAATTGTAGCACACTTACCTATTTTAGCAGAAGAAAAAGAAATTCCTCCCAACCAAAGAAGAATTAGGAGAAGCTGCAGGACTTAATGTTGGTACAGCATCTGCATGTATTATTGATGCTGGTGAAGGCCAAGAACTCGTCGATGAAATAGTCGAAAAAGTTGCAGAACTCAAAAACTAATCATGATTGGACCTATACTTAGGAAATAAAGTATCGTAATTTTTAGAAGTAATTATTCAAAATTTACAATAAAAAAAAGATAGATTCATATAATAAATTACATATTCTTAATGAGTATTGTATTTAATGAAATTGTTCTTTCTTTAATTTTTT
>URVS01000201.1 GCA_900551385.1 uncultured Mollicutes bacterium
CTTAAAAACATAAAGAAAAATTGTGAAGATTCAAAAATAGAAAGGACTAGTAGCCAATTAGAAAATATGTTTCTGAAAATAATGCCAAAACACATAAAAAGAAAAATGAAAACGTTTAAATGAGCAGAAACACGAGCAAAACTAACACTAACATTTTGAATAATGAAAGTATATATTCACTGAACTTCTGACAATGACACTATTAAGTCTATTTTAAAGGAAATTACGAGTCATTTGATGAAGCTAAAGATGCTTGTTTTCATACTATTAAGTCTATTTTAAAGAAGTTTATTTCATCTTGTGTATATGCAGTGTATTTTTTGTTTTCATACTATAAGTCTATTTTAAAGGCCAAAAAATTTTCATTAGTTTACTCTTTAAACTGTTGTGATTGTTTAAAAAAGTAGCTGTTTATAATCCACATCCAATGTTGTAAAAATTATAGAGGAGTGAACCTAGAGTATAAATTCTATTGGATTTTTTTTCTATTCCAATTACTTCAATATTTAAAGATTTCTTAGGTATCTTATATATAATTATTGAATCTTCATCTTCGTCTGTTAAATTGTTTTGAATATTCATGAGAATACTTAGAAATAATCAGTTTAACATAATTATATGATGTTAAAACAAAATCTAACATTGAATTATCTGTAAAATCAGAATTAATTGAATTTAATAAGTAATTATTTTTAGATCTTTTCAACACAAAATCAAAAGTTTAAGTTGTCTAGAAGAGAAATAAGTATTTATAGAATATCTGTTTTCGATTTTCATAATAATATCTATTCTATTTTCTAATATTAATACTTATTTTATCTCATATTACTATTTTAAATTTCATTAATACTTAAATTTTTAATTAAGTTCCATTTCAAGTGTAAAATCCAATTTTACAGTATAATAATCTTAAAAATTATACTACAAATATTGCTTTTCTACAAAGCCTTTAAATTAATAAAATCAAATATAATACTAAGTGATAATTGATGACATTTGAAAATATGAAAATTAATGATATTCTTAATAGTGATTCTTATTCTAAAAAAAGTTTATTAGAATCTTTAATGAAAAGAATTACTAAATTAACATGTGAAATAACAGAAGAAATCAAGGATGATTCTGTTAAATATTATGTTAAAAATATGGAATTTGCAAAATTAGTTCCAGAAGAGGATTATGTTCAAGTTATAATTGAATTACCATATGATAGAATTATTGATCTTGCACATAAATGTGATGTTAACTACTTCAATGGTAGAGATGGTGTTGATATTGTATCATTTAATGTATGTGGTAATGTTGATGTTGAGTATGGTGTTAGTATTGCAAAACAATCATTCACCTACAGAAAAAGACTTAAATTATAAAATTGGATGAATAATATGAATAAAGTAAATGATTTAGTTAATAAAATTAAGGAATCTGAATTAGAAAAAGAAAAGAAGAAGGAAGAATCTTCTAAAAAGGAAGAATAACTCTCCTTTTCTATACAAATTTTTTTTAAGGAATTTTTTTATCATACTAACTGAAAAATATGTAATAATAGATTATAAGTGAATTCAAATCAATATTCAAAGATGAAGATAAGAGTTATTAAAGATACATTATAATTATTGAGATTTAAGATTTTTGTATCCATAAATCATATTCTTCTAGATTTTTTCTCAAACATTCTCATTCACCAATAAACAACAATTCTTCAGATTTTTTATTCTTAGATAAAGCATATTTATAATTACCATATTTTTTAATTTTCACACTAGTTTTATATTGACAAAAAAGTTCTTTAAGTTCACTTTCAGAAGGTATACCATCACTACGATATGAAACCACCAATATACTATCTTGAAATTTATTAAATAATTTATCAAATTCTTTATAAATTAATTTTTTATCATTCCAAACATTTTTTTTAGGGATTAAACGATCATGTTTTGATTTATAATCTATGTTTTTTTCCCAATTATCATAAATTAATAAACCTTCTAAAAAAATGATAAAATCCATAATAATCAACTGTTGAACCTTTTTCAGAAATATAAGGAGTTATTTAGTTTATTATTATTAAAAAATACTATGATTAGCTTCTTTAACAAATTTTAAAAACCAATCAACAAATGGTGTGTCCCATGTTTTTTTATTTCCAAATGATCTTTTAACATTTGAAGTTCGCATATACAAGTTTTTTCTATGAAATAAGTTATAGGGTCTTTTTATAATACAAGATTGGGAAAGTGCAAAAAATGCAATTGCATATTCAAATTCATTATCCAGGTAATTCATATTTGTTATAACCATATCTAATCATTTATTTTCATCATCAGTAAAATATGTATCTTTAAAATTGTCTTGTATTATTGTTTTATATTCAATATCATCATGTGGATTTAAAATAAAATTAACTGATTCATTACTTAATTTCATATCATTATTTTCAATTAAAGCTTTACCAAACTGGTAATTAAATTTTAATATATCATTATATGTCACTTCTTTACCTATTTTTTTATAAGAATAAGAAACAGAACCTGTACCTCCGAAAGCATCTAAAACTGTTTCATATGAATAATTTTTAGTTTCATTTATTATCCAATCAACGAGTTTTAATTCACTACCTTGATATCTTGTAGAAGGAAATTTGAAAGAATCAAAATTATTTTGAGATTTGAAATCTTGATTATTATAATTAAATAACGTGCTTTGCATATCCATCTATACTCCTTAAAAAAATTTAACTATGATATTTTTTATCAAAGAAATTAAAAGTTAATTATAATTTATATTCTAACTATTTTTTTTAAATTTACTAATATATAACTATCAGAAATATAGGCATATTTTTTGAATTTTAAAAGTTTTCAATAAAAAAAATAGAAATAGATTTTTAAATAGTTTATAAAACAAGTATATTTAAGAATTATCAACATTAAACAGAGTATTAAGTTAAAATAAGGGGATTGTATCCTTTAATATATTCAAATATTTTAACTATGTATTTTAGTGTTGTTCCAACTAGTATTGCAGATATTATAGTTCCAAGTCCAACACTTCCTAGTGTATGTGTCATTATTATACATGTTATTAGTGATACTATTACCATTGCTGAATCAAAATATACTTTTATTTTTGAGAATGGTTTTTTTTGTTACAATAGCTATTGCTTGCATTGCACCTTCTCCTGCTAGTGGTATTATATTTGGTGGTAAATAAAGAAAGATTCCAAATGCTATTGCTATAATACTGATTATTAGATAGATTAGTGATATTAGTAGAGTATTTGAGTTGGGTATGAATGACATTAGATATACTGAAAAACTTGTGAAGTATCCAAATATAATTCCCACAATTACTTGTGTAAGATTTTTTATTTCAAATGATTTTCTAAGGAGTATTATTTGTAATATAACTAAAAAACAGTGAAAGATTGTTGTTGCCAGCCCTATTTCCCATGCCACACTACTGTTAATGTGTAGGGAATGATACTTACTGGTGAAACTCCTAGATTTGATTTTATTGAAAAGGCTATGCCTATTGT
>URVS01000202.1 GCA_900551385.1 uncultured Mollicutes bacterium
GAGTAAAATGCTTAATATTTTCTTCTGTAAATTTACCTGGGTGATTATTAGTTTTAATTGCATATTGTTCAGCAGGTAAACCAAAAGAATCATATCCCATTGGGTGTAAAACATTATATCCTTGCATTCTTTTCATTCTTGAAACAATATCAGTAGCAGTATATCCTTCTGGGTGTCCAGCATGTAAACCTACTCCTGAAGGATAAGGAAACATATCTAAAGCATAAAATTTAGGTTTTGAAAAATCATAAACATCTGTTTTAAATGTTTGATTATCTTCCCAATACTTTTGCCATTTCTTTTCTATATTTTTAAAATCGTAACTCATTGATTACCTCCAATAATTACATAATGTAATTATATCTATTTCATATTAATTATAATCAAAATTTAAAAGATAACTAATAAAAATATATAAAATATATAAATTAATCATTAAATTTTGTTTTGTTATTTGCTTGAATCAACTTTTAAGAATAGTTCATCAAACATATTTATTACATCAAATAATATTTTATGAAAATTTTTAATTGATTCCATTTTATCAGAAAAACGCATGTTATTTATTTTTTTAAAAATATTATCTTCTAATTTTAAAGAATAATTAGAAATAAAAATATATAAATGATCATTATCAAAAACTATATCTAAAGGTGTTGAAAAATATTTTTCTAACATTACAATCTTTTTAGCGTGTTTTACTTGCTCTATTTCATAAGTAAAAGCTTTATAAGTTGAAAAAATATGAAATCCTTTTAATAATGAACCTGCTGAAGTTCCATATTGAA
This sequence comes from uncultured Mollicutes bacterium, assembly GCA_900551385.1. Taxonomy (GTDB): domain Bacteria; phylum Bacillota_I; class Bacilli_A; order RFN20; family CAG-449; genus CAG-449. The sequence goes on from URVS01000202.1 coordinate 789, forward strand.
CAACATCTCTACTATCATAAGTATTAAAATAACATTTATCATCATGAGAAAGTTGTAAAAATCCTGGCTTTTCTTGATCAAATTGAATTGATAAAAGTGTACCATTTCTTCTTTTTTTATCTTTAAAATATCGAATATTAATTATATCTAAAGAATATTTTCTTGAAGCATCAGAAAATGAATTTATAGCTTTTAAATAAGTCATTTTAAAAGCTTTTAATAAGAATGCAGATATTTCTTTATTAATATTAGTTTTGTGGTCTAATAAAAATATTTCTTCAAGTTTACATTCATTATATAAACATTCTAAATAAAATGATTTATATTTTGAATTACCAATAATTAATAAAATAATTGTTACAACAATAATTAAAATACTAAATCCAAAAAAATAAATATATGTAAATAAAACCTTTTTATTAATATTATCTTGTTCAAAATTAGATATTTTAAAAAATGAACGATCATAAAAATAATAAAATAATGAACCAGCGACAATTAAAGCAGCAATAATTAAAAATAATTTAAAATAAATAGAAAATTTCATCTTTCTTAATTGATGAACTCTAATTTCATATTGATCCATAATTAATCAGAATATCTACTTCTTTCAATTCTCTTTTTAGTTCTTTTTCTAAATATAATTGCAAATAAAATAAATAAAATACCATTTATTGCCATTACAAAATAATCATTTGTAATAACATCATTTATAGGTTTAACATTTTCATTAATTAATTTACATAAGCTTAATATTAATGATACAAAACAACCATAAAAATAACTAAACAAACTAGAAAAAGCAGTTAAAAATGAGCTTAATATTTCTGGTAAAGGTTCATAAAAAGTCAATTTATCCAATATTTTTAAATTATTTAAATAAATCATTATGCTTGATAAAAAGAAATAAAAGAAAATAACTGTTATCATTTTATTTTTTCTTGCTAAAACAATTAAGATAATAACAAAAAGAAAAAATAAAACTAATTCAATTACAAAATTTAAAGCATCAAATCCCATGATTACCGCTCCTTTATTATAGTATATACTATAAATAAAATATAAAAAAGAAGTTTATTGAATCAACAACAAACTTCTTAACTAATTATTCAGTTACTTCGTTATTTTTAATCTTATATAAATCAATAAATGAACGATTATTTTGACGTGTAACAATCAATGTTTGGTCAACAATTTTAGAAATATCATTAATCTTTTCTGGTGGTGCAGATAAGATAACTTGAAGATCAAATTGTCTTAAAATTTTAATAGCTTCTATAATTCTGTTTCTATCCATTTTAGAGAAAGCTTCATCAAAGACAACTAATCTAATACAGTTAGATAATGATTTACTTGCTTTAACTCTATATAATTGTGAGAATGAAGCAAGAATAGAAATATAGAATGGAGTTTGAGTTTCACCTCCAGATGCTTTCTTAATATTTCTTGCTAATGAATAAGAACGATTATCTGGTTTTTTAACTCTTAAATCAAATAATAAATAGGTTCTATAATCAGTAAATTTTTCAACATTTTGAGCAATAATACTTGATTTATCTTTACCTTCACTACCATCACCAATCATTCTAAATAAATTATCCATAATATCTTGATGTTTAGTAATAAATTCTTCTTCACTTGAATCAGCTTGAAGTAATAATTCATCAGTAATCATATTATAATAATCTAAATATTGAGGATTTGGGTTTACTGTAAATTCATAAGAATCTTGGCCAAATTTAGCATCTTTTAATGCTTCATTTAATTCATCAATTTGTGTTCTAACTTGTTCAATAGATGTTTTTAATTTAAAGATAAAATCATCTCTAAATTCTTTAGTTGCTTTTTGTCTGGCATCTTCAATTTTTACTCTATATTCAGGTAATTTAACATCTCTTAATGTTACTAATTCGTTTTCAAAATCATCATTATCTTCTTTAGTGATATCATAACTTAATTTATAAGTAACAATATAATCTTTTCTTAATTCATTAAATGCACTTGTTAAAGATCTCATTTTGTTTTGAGATTTAGCATATATTTCATCATATTTTAATCTAATTTCAGATAATGATAAACCTTCAGCGATTTCATTATTAAATGTTGGTAAACCAATTTGAGTAATCCATTCATCTTCAAATAATGATTTAATTTCTTCAAGTAATTTACCTGAAGTTTCAACATGGCTAGGTATTTTTTCTTCTTTAATACTATTAATAGCGTTTTGAAGAGCACCTTTTTCCATAATAAGTTCATTTTTATCATTTTGTAAATCATTAATATCTTGATTTAATTTTTCAATTTTTGAATCTGTTAAATAAACATCTTGAGAAGTACTATCTTCAAGTTCTTGTTTATATTGTTCTAAATTAGATCTTAATAATGATAATGTAGCACCTTCTTCAATAATTGATTTACAATTATCAACTTCGCTAGTAGACATAACTTCAAGTCTAGTTGCAAATGATAAAGTATCAACCATTGTTCTTAATGTATCAATTAATTTAGCTTCATATTGAAGTTTAGATTCAAGATCTCTTTTTGATGCATCAGATACTTTTCTACCAATTAAACAATAAGTATAATTTGCTTCAGGAATAACAAAAGAAGCAAAATTTCTATAACCAGTACAATCTGGACATAATCCTCGACCAGATTCACGAGCTTCAGCAAAATTTTCACATTTAATAATTCTACCTAATAAGAAATTAGTATAATCTCTTGCACCTTGATGATTAGTAACAATTTC
>URVS01000203.1 GCA_900551385.1 uncultured Mollicutes bacterium
AAGGAATAGTAGAAAATGATACTATGACATATACATTTAAAGCTACTCAAGATGGATATGTTAAATATGCTATTGCAGGTGCAAGTAATTATTGTAATAATGAGCAAAGTTCAACGCCTACTAAATCATTTGATATGTATCTAGCTAATGTAATGAGCTTAAAGATAAATGGTATAGTAACTGAATTACCTTCATCATTAAAATTTAATGGTGTTACTAGTGAAACTGGTAAGGGTGATAGAAAAGTTTTGACTTCTTATCAAGAAGTAACTGTTGCATGTTTTGCAGTTAATAAAGATCAAGAATATTCTATTGAAATTAAATTTAATCATAAGAATGAGGGCACTAAATATATTCACTCTTGGGGATTACCAGCATATGGTAATTATGATTATGTCACATTGCAATACGCTAAATAGATAAATAAAATTAATAAAAAAATAGATTGTAAAAGATGAAAATATAAACTTTTACAATCTTTTTGTTTTACATAAATATGTTATATACTCATGAGTATAATACTTACGAGTATATAATTATAATTTAAACATATCTTTTAGTGATATTAAATGTAAATTATCTTTTTTTATATTCATTAATGATTCATCGAAACCATTTTTTGATATGATAAAATATTCAAAATGTTTTATATTAGAAAACATTTTTATTGATGTATTTTCAATCATTTTGTTAAAATCTTCGATTGTTCTTTTTTTATTTGTATATTTACATTCTATAACTAAAAGAGAATTATTATCTTTTGCTATTCCATCAATTTCTATTGATCTACCTAATTCAGATTTCTCAATTATTAAATTTTTAATCGGATAATAAATACCATTTAATTTGCCTTTTTTACCTAAATATTCCATATAAGAAATTGAAATATCTTCAAAAGAATATGAAATGAATTGATTGATGTCATTTTTTAATCTATCGTATAACATTAAACCATATCCAGCTTCTATTTTTTCAATATTTTTAAGTAAATATTTATAATAAAATCTTAATACTGGATCTAATATATAATAATATGTTTGTCTTTTAGAATTAAACATTTCATTTTTAGTAACTATTTCTGCATCAGTTAAAGTTTTAATATATTTATTAACTTTGGTAGTATCTTCATTCATTAAATCGCTAATTTCTGTTAAACCTTTTTTCTTTCCTGCTAAAGCAAGTAATATTGAATTATAAAAGCTTTGTTCTCTTGCTGAAGAAGATAAAACTAATTTAGGAACATCTAATAACACTGAATTTTCATTAAACAACAAATTTTTGATATTATCTTCAAAAGAAAGATTGGTATCTATTTTTGATAAATAATAAGGATATTCTCCAAACATGCATAAAAATTTCATTTTATCTTCATCATTATAATTACTTAAAAATAAAGTTGCATCAGCAAATGATAATTTATTTATTTTCATTTTTAAAGTAATTCTTTTATATAATGGAGATTGTTTATCATTTAATTCGTGTTCCATAAAAGAAAGATTAGAACCAGATAAAATAAGCATTATATTACTATTTTTAATCTTGTTATCAAATATATCTTGTATTATTGAAATAATACCATTATAGGATTTAACTAAATAAGGATATTCATCAATTACAATAACTCCTTTTTCATTGTCAAAAAATGATATAGCAGCATCAAATGCTTTTTCCCACGATGAATAAACATATTCATCATTTCTATTAAAACTATTCAATATTTTATAAGAGAATGATTTTAAATTATCTTTATTGGATACTTCTTTTGCTTGAAACATTATACTTTTTTTATTTTTAATAAATTCATTAATTAATGATGTTTTACCAATTCTTCTTGTTCCATAAATGGAGCATAATGAATTTGGTTTTAAGTATTCTTTTTCTAATATATTTAATTCTTGTTTTCTTCCATAAAACATAATATTATCTCCTTTATACTCATGAGTATTATACTCTAAAGTATATAACATGTAAATAAATAAATTTTTTATAATTATTAAAAAAATATATAAAAAAAGTAGATATTCAATAGAGAATACCTACTTTATATTAGTTAAATAATATTAATTATTTACCAGCTCTTTTTGCTTTAATAGCAGCTTGAGCAGCAGCTAATCTAGCAACAGGAACTCTGAATGGTGAACATGAGACATAATCTAAACCAACATTGTGGTAGAATTCGATTGATTTTGGATCTCCACCTGTTTCACCACAAACACCAACGTGGAGGTGTTTATTAGTTTCACGGCCTAATTTTGTAGCCATTTTAACTAATTGACCAACACCATCTTGATCGATTGTTTGGAATGGATCTTCTTCAAAAATCTTATTGTTGTAATATGCAGGTAAGAATTTAGATGCATCATCACGTGATAAGCCCATTGTCATTTGTGTTAAGTCGTTTGTACCAAATGAGAAGAATTCAGCTTCTTCAGCAATCTTGTCTGCTAATAATGCAGCTCTTGGAATTTCAATCATTGTACCAACATGGTAAGTCATTTTTTGACCTGAAGCAGCAATAGCAGCATCACATGCTTCTACAATAATCTTCTTAACAAATTTTAATTCTTTAACTTCAATTACAAAAGGAATCATGATTTCTGGTTCAATTTCAATGCCTAAATCTTTTTGTGCTTCGAGAGCAGCTAAGATAATAGCTCTTGCTTGCATTCTAGCAATTTCTGGATATTGAACAGCAAGACGATCACCACGGAATCCCATCATTGGGTTGAATTCATGTAATTCAGCAATTCTAGCTTTAACAGCTTCAACTGTATGACCAGTTGCTTTTGCTAATTCTTCAATCTTATCTTCTTCTTGTGGTAAGAATTCATGTAGAGGAGGATCTAATAAACGAATATTAACATTCTTTTCTTTCATTGTAGCAAATAAGCCATAGAAGTCAGCTTTTTGGAATGGTAATAATTCAAGAGCAGCTTCTCTTTCTTTTGTATTATCTGCTAAAATCATTTTTCTCATTGAGAAGATTCTATCTTCAGCAAAGAACATATGTTCTGTACGGCAAAGACCAATACCTTCTGCACCGAAATTTAATGCATTAACTGCATCACGTGGAGAATCAGCATTAGCTCTTACTCTTAATGTTCTGAATTCATCAGCCCAAGCCATTAAACGACCAAAGTTTCCACTTAATTCAGCAGGAACCATTTTAATTGGTTCAGCATATACTGCACCTGTTGAACCATTAATTGAGAATGTATCTTCAGGGCCATAAACTTTTCCATTAATTGTCATTGTTCTTGCTTCTTCATTGATAATAGCAGCACTACAACCTGTAACACAGCATTTACCCATACCACGAGCAACAACAGCAGCATGTGAAGTCATACCACCTCTCATAGTTAAGATAGCTTCTGAAGCAACCATACCAATTAAATCTTCTGGTGAAGTTTCTTCACGAACAAGAATAACTTTTTCTCCAGCTTCTTTTCTAGCTTTAGCTTCTTCAGCTGTGAAAGCTAATTTACCTGTACCAGCTCCTGGAGATGCTGGGTTACCAGTTGCAACTGGTGTA
>URVS01000204.1 GCA_900551385.1 uncultured Mollicutes bacterium
GCAATCAAATTAGTTGCCCCATAAGTAACACCATCTTTTCTTTTTGAGCCAATTATTTTCATATATAAATTTGTTTGATTAAATTCTTCCATTACTTTCAATACTTTTTCTGTTTCATCATTTTCATTAAAGGTATTTTCATCAATTTGCCAAAAACTTATATAAAAATTATAAAAACCTTTCGCTAAATTTAATTTCTTTAAATCATCAAAATTTAAAATAGTTTCCCAATTTGAGCTCCATACATTATATTTGTTTAAAGGATTAATATCCAAAATCATATCTTTTATATCATTATCTTCTGAATTAGAGGTGTTTATATAAATATCATCAACATAATAATTTGGCTTTAAAATATCAGTATCAGATGTTTGAAAAAATCCATTTGTATAACGTTTTTTTGGATAGTCTATTTCTCCACTTTGTTTATATTCATATGTATAATTTCCTTGTTCATCTTTTTCAGGATTAACACGAAATTTCAATAACGCAGTTTGTTTATTATTTATTGTTTTATCTTTGCTATAGTTTTTAGCTATAAAAACAGGATATAGATAAATTATATGATCACCTTTAAGCGATCCATCAATTGATATTGTTGTTGAATTAGTACTTGCCAAATTATCAATATAATAAAGAGATGTTGATGAACTAATTTGTTTAATTTCACCTTGAGCACCGTAATTTCCTATTTGATCACCATTACTTTTTTTCCATCCTCTAGTGTCTCCTAATTGCATTGAACTATCATTATTATATCTTTTTGTTCCATATCTTACACGAGTATTACAACTAGCCATATCATATGTCCAACCAATAAATTCAGGGCCAAATCCATATCTATCTTTATATACTGTTTGGGCAATAACATCATCTAAAATATCAGAAGAAATATTAGTATTTACTGTCAATGAAACATATGTACTTGTTTTTTCATAAATTCCATAATTAGGATTATCCATAATATATCCTGTCCAATATTTTTTTGGCCACATTTTAACAGCACCATAAGTACCTAATTTTTCATTATCAATGCTTTCAGCAGATAAATAATGTTTATTACCATTATCTGGATATATTGCATTAGCATATTTATCAGCATTATTACCTGTTATTGGAGATCCAATAAGCAAATAACCTTCATCTTGGTTATAAGGGTTTTTTGATCCACTATCTGCAATTTTTAATGGATCAGTAATATCTATTCCATCTATTGTTGCTCCAGTAGCGTAATAAGGAGAAGCAAAAAAATATACTTTATAGAAATCAGATTCTGTTTTATTAAATTTGGCATTATTTGAAGAACCATTAATATTCTCGACAACTATTTCATTAGAAAAAGTAAAATACGCATAACCACTACTAAAAATAATAGCAATCAAAACTAATCCAATTAACATAAATGATAAATATTTTTTCATTGCACACCTCCTCACATATATATTGTAAAAATTTGATTCAATATATAATATTATTCACAAATAATACAAATAGCTATTTTTATCTTTACTCGTTATTTTGTTCAACACTTTTCAAATAAAATTTTATTTTTATGTTTGAATTATTAGTTGCATTTTTATTAGAAACCATTTTATTTTTATAACTATTATCAAATTCTGTTACACTAGGAGCCATATTGCCTTCTATTCGTTCTCCATTGTTAACAACACTATAATTTTTATAATTTAAATTAATATTAAACATAGTAAACCATTCATTAGTAGTAATAGAATCTAATAATATATTTTCTCTTATACATGCAACATATTTTTCAGTTGTATCACCAATTTCACGACTACTTACTAATTCAAAAACATTATTAAAATCTTTATATAATATACTTGATGGCTCAAAAATATCTAAAATAGATTCTGATGAAGGATAAAATCTAATTTCTTCATTATCATCTTTATATTCTTTAATTTTTATACCTCTAGCATCTGTATCAGTTATAGTCATTTCACAACATAATGATATTTTTAAATTACTGATATCAATTATATTAGTTGGTTTCTCATAATAAATAATAAAGTCACGTTTTATTGTTGGATTATCATTTCTTATAAAATAAACAGAATCATAATCCATAAATACTTGATTTTTGAAACTAGTATTTAGCATTTCATTTTTAGTATATTCTCCATTTTCATCAGCATATCTTAATTCAATATTTCCAATTTCTTTACTATTTTCAATATCAATATTTACATTTTGGTCATTATTAATAACATATTGATTTCCAAAATAGAAAAAAGCAAATCCGCCAAATATAAACGAAGGAAGTAATATGAAAGGTATTAATCCTATAATAATTTTGTTTTTCATAAATATCACCAATTATATTTTTCTAGATTCATTCGCATTTGATAAATATTTTTCATTAACTATTTGCATATATCTTTTATCATATATTTCAAAAATATTATCATATAGCATTGCATATATAAATAGCAATACAAAAGCAATGAGAATTATAATCATACCAAATGATGATTGAAGATAATAAACAAAATAACCAAAGCCAAAACTCTTAGTGCCTTTATAATTTGTTGTTTCAAAAACACCTATTATTTTATCTCTTGTAACATTAATTTCACCAACCATTGAGCTTTGATTAGCGTCGCCTCTAAAAGTATATAATTGTTTACCATCATTGTAAGAAATATTAATTAATCTATGAATAACAATAATATTCTTCTTTTCTTCTGGTGAATACATATTAAATGCGACAATGTCTAATGGTTTTAATTCATCAATATATTTATTGTTTCTATTTATTGTAATAAATGAAAATTGAGATATTCTATCTTCATCATTAAAATTACCATTTTCATCTTTTAAATAATCATTGTAAGAATTAGCAGTTGCCATTGATCCAGTTTCTATAACTAAAAATGAAGAATCACCAAACCACATTTGTTGATTTTGACTTTTAACAAAAGCAAATGTTCCTAACAAAAATAAAACTGTTAAATAAAAAATTGATAATACTGTATTAAATGTTCTACTTAATAATGTACTTTTCTCTTTTTTTCTTTTGAACAATTCACTTAAAGAAATATTATTTATATTTTTTTTATTTAATTTAGCTATATCTTCTTTTATCTCTTTTTCAATTTCATCATCATCAATTTTATTAAGAATACATTTCTTTTTTGTTTTAAAATAAAAAACTGCTAAAATGATGAAAGCAAGGGCAAAAAATGCAATGACACAAATACTAATAATAAATACGACTAAATTAGTATCCACAATAGATTTTGTAAATATCATATACCCCTTCTCCTTTTCATCATTTAACAGTTTTAATATTTAATATAAATTTTTATTAATTATTTAGCAAAAACATTAACGGCATATTCAACAGAAATTTTTGTTGCTTCATTTTTTACTAATTTATGAAATGCTATAAATTCTGCTAATGTGCTTGGTTCTTTATCAGCAGCATATGTTAATTCAACATTTGACCAATTAAATTCACTAACATTATGTTCTGAAGTAAATGAATTTAATTGGTCAAATGTTGAATTAA
>URVS01000205.1 GCA_900551385.1 uncultured Mollicutes bacterium
TGAAAAAGAAGATGAAGAAAATCCAGAATTAATAATTAATAAAGCAGTAAAAGAAATATTAAATGTACAAAATAAAGTAAATGCAGAAAATATTGTAATTTATCCATATGCACACTTAAGTTCTTCTTTATCAAACCCTGATATAGCTCAAAAAATATTAAAAGGTATTGAAGCTGAATTATTAGATAACAATGAAGCAGTGCTTAGAGTACCATTTGGATGGTGAAGAAGAAAGTGAAGACTCTGAAGAAGAACCTTCAGAACCATCTAAAATGTTTATCTTAGAAGAAGATGGAAACATATTCGATGTTGAAGAATACAACTATAAAAATAAAACTCTAAGACAATTAGTTGATCATGAAGAAGGTAAAACAAAAGATACAGGAAAACAACCACCTCATGTAAGATTAATGAGGGAAAAGGAATTGGCAAGTAATGAACCAGCAGCTGATGTGGGACATATTAGATGGTATCCTAAAGGTAAACTTGTAAAAGATTTATTAAGTGACTATGTATATCAACTTGTTACACAAAGAGGAGCAATGCCTGTAGAAACTCCTGTAATGTATGATTTAGCAAATCCTGCAATAAGAGAACATGCAGAAAAATTTGGTGAAAGACAATACAGATTAAAAACAAAACACAGAGAATTAATGTTAAGATTTGCATGTTGTTTTGGAGCATTCAGAATTCTAGCAGATTCATTCCTCACATGGAAAAACATGCCTGTAGGAATTTATGAATTATCAACATTCAGTTTCAGATTTGAAAGACAGGGAGAAGTTGTAGGTCTTAAAAGATTAAGAGCTTTCACAATGCCTGATTTCCATAGTGTATGTTTAAATGATGATCATGCAAGAGAAGTATTTGCAAATCAAGTAGATATGTGTGCTCAAACAGAAACTGATTTAGATGTACATTATGAGGTTGCATTCCGTGTAACACAAGACTTCTTTGATGAAAATGAAGATTGGATTAAAGAAGTAGTTAAAAACAACATTAAAAAACCAGTTCTTTTAGAAGTTATTCCTAAAATGAAACATTACTGGAATGCTAAAGTTGACTTTGCAGCAATTGATGATTTGGGAAGACCAATAGAAAATCCTACAGTTCAAATGGATATTCAAAGTGCAAAAAGATTTGGTATCACATATCTTGATGAAAATGAAGAACAACAATATCCAACAATATTACACTGTAGTCCTACAGGAAGTATTGAAAGAGTTATTTGTAGTTTACTTGAAAAAACTTCAACAGATAAGGGTAATAAACCATCATTACCATTATGGCTTGCACCTACACAGGTAAGAATAATTCCTGTTACTGATAATCACTTAGATTATGCTAAAGAGATTTACCAACAAATTAGGGACAGTAATATAAGGGTGGATATTGATGATACTGCTGAAAGAGTAGGTAAGAAAATTAGAAATGCTGGAAAAGAATGGATTCCATACACAATAGTTGTAGGTGATAATGAGGTAGAAAATAATTCTATTTCAGTTAACAGACGTGTTGACAACACTAAAGAAGAAATTTCTATTGAAGATTTAGCAGAAGAAATACATACTCTTACAAAAGACATGCCATTTAGACAGTTACCTTTACCATACATGGTATCTAAACGTGTAAAATTTGATTAAGGTATTAGTATATCTTAATTATTCCTCTTTTTTTAATCTTTTTTATTTGAATATATTTTAGGTGAATATTTGATTTTTTTTTAAATTTTAAATAATTTTCATACATTGAATTTCAATATAAATGAAAACTATAACAATTACCTATTTATTATATTAAATTTTATATATATTCAAATATGAAAAAATAATATAGAAGATTTATTTAATATGAATCTTTTTTATTAGAAAATGAGATTGTAGTATAAAAAAAGGATTTTAATATCTTTTTTTTACTATTCTTGGAAGGTTTTAAAAGAAAATGAAAATAATAAAATATTTTAGTTTATTTATTATTCTTTGTTTGTTACTTGTAGGAGCTTCTTTTGCAAGTAATGATACAACAACTATTTCTAATGAAAAAATAACTACTTTAGATAATACTCATGTAGTAAGTAATAATACATGTATTTCTAATAAGGATAATAAAATTCAAAAAACTAACGAATATAATAAGATAGATAAAATTAAAGTAAATAACACTAAAAAATCAGATAAAACAAATTCTATTAAAACAAATACAACAAAATCAATAAAGAAAACAAGTAGTAACTTAAATTCAACATATGATTATTATGTTAATCCAATAAATGGAAATGATTCTAATAATGGAAATTCATCTAATCCTTATAAATCATTAAATAAAGCAATTACAACAGCGAAAATGGGAAATAGTATTTATTTATATGATGGAAATCATAAATTGGATAAGGTTTTACCTACTCTTAATAAATCTTTAAAAATTTATGGTCAAAGTAAAAACAATACAATAATTGATGGTGATTATAAATACACTGTATTTATAGTATATAAATCTAATTTGACTTTAGAAAATCTTAAAATTATTAATGGTAATGGAACTTATGGTGGAGCTATAAAAGGAAAAGCAAATAGTACTATATTTATAAATAATTGTTATTTCCAAAATAATAGGGGTGTAAATGGTGGTGCTATAGGATCTATAGAAGATAACTGTAATATAGAGATACTAAATTCAACATTTAATAATAATTCAGCTAGTAATAATGGTGGTTCAGTAATCAGTTCAGCTTTAAATTCAAACTTGAAAATATCAAATAGTACCTTTATAAATAATAGAATTAATAATATTGAAGGTAAAGGTGGAGCATTGTATATTGGAGGTTCAACTACTTCATCAATTTCAGCTAAATTTGTTGATAATCTTGCTTTAGATGGTGGAGCAATATATGTGGCTCGTTTATCTAAATCCAATATAACAAATTCTATATTTATAAATAATAAAGCAGGTAATGAAAACAAGCAGGGTGATGGTGGAGCTATAAATATTGGAGCAGGTGATCATCAAATTAAGACTTCAATCTTTATGAATAATTCTGCAACTAATGGTGGAGCAGTCAGTGTTCATAGTGGACGTCCAGTTTACATATCTAACTCTACATTTGATAAAAACATGGCTTTTAAATGTGGTGGAGCAGTATTTAATTATGGTGATGGATCTGTAACTAATTGTAATTTCACAAATAACTTAGCTAAAGATCGTGGAGGAGCTTTTATTGATACTGGAAGACAAGATACTTATAATATAATCCACTGTAGATTTAGTTTAAATAGAGCATATAATAATACTAATTCATCTTGGGGCGGTGCTGTTGCGCTTTGTGGTGGATCTGGAAGATATAAAATATCAAAATCATATTTTGAAAGAAATAGTGCAAATTGTGGTGGAGGTATAGTTATAGTACCAGCTTCAGTCATATGTGATATTGAAGGTTCTTCTTTTCATAAAAATAATGCTACTTATGATGGTGGAGTTCTCTTCAGTCGTGGAAATACA
>URVS01000206.1 GCA_900551385.1 uncultured Mollicutes bacterium
ATAACGACACATTAGCTTTCGCTTGAGATTTTCCGATTAACTCAATAAGTGAAATATTGATGCCTTCTTGAACTTGAGGAGTTTCTTCTTCATCAGAGATACATTCAATATCATCGCCTAAAAAAGTTTTAAAGCACTGACGTAACTCAACCAAAGAAAGGGGCTTGCGCAATACGCCATCCATTCCCTGTTCTTGATATTCTTCTTCACTGTGCATCACGTTCGCTGTAAAGGCAATTAAAGGTGGGAGAAAATCATAAATCCCTTCTTCGTAGTTTTTACGTAGATAGTATGCAATATCAAAACCTGACATATCTGGCAATTTAATATCAAGAAAAACAATATCATAAGTATTTTTCTCAAATAATTGGATAGCCTGTTCACCATTCATCGCAACATCAACATAATGACCTTGCTTTTCAAGAATACTTTTGGCCACAACCACATTCAATTCAACGTCTTCTACTAATAAAATAGAAAGATGCTGCATGGCTTTTTCAGCATTACCATCATGAGCCTGAGCTTTTTCTGCAATGATCGTTAAGTAAAAGGTTGAACCTTTTTCCAGTTCACTCTCAACCGTTAAATCCCCTTGCATTAACTGCGCAAGATTCTTAGAAATCGCAAGACCGATGCCACTTCCCGCAGAACGATGGATATTATCTTTAACCTGATAATACATGGTAAAAATCTTATCTAATTCACAAGGTGCAATACCTGCTCCCGTATCAGTAACACTAAATTGATACTGATTATCTTGCATTTTCTGCACCCTTAGAATCACTTCACCCTTATCAGTGAATTTGACGGCATTACTAATTAAATTCCAAAGAATTTGGCTAAGGCGAGCACGATCGAGATAAAGCCAATTAGGTAAATTATCATCCAGCTTTAAAGAGAATTTTAGCCCCTTTTGTTCCGCCATCAAGGTACCAAAATTATAGAAATCATTAAGTAGTGAATGGAAATAGCAAGGCTGGATATTTAATTCAATACGCTTAGAGTCGATCTTATCTAAATCAATAATATCAAATTTATCTTTAAAAGCCATTTCTAAAACTTTTAATTTTCCAACTTGTCTAGCTCCATAAATTGTTATACAAGCAAATTCTTTTGAGCATTTAATAATTGTATCCTCTATATCTCTTTTAATTAACATAAATTTCCTCTACAAATTTTATTATGCACTAATATTAGCAAAAAGCAACGGCAAATCATGCATTGCACTGCTATTTTTGCTGAAAAAATTATATTAATTTTTTCTATTTTTACTTCTATAAATTCTATCTAAAAAAACCTGTTACATATGAACATAATGTAACAAAATATCATTATTTCAATAAAAATAAATATGTTTTTGAGATTTTTTCTCATTTTTAGTATTATTATTTGCTGTTTTTCTAATTTTATAATTCTTTTCTAACTTATTTAAATTAATTATAATAATATTCTTCATTATTTATTTTTTTATTTGAAACTGATTCCTTTTTCTCTATATAAAATATATTTAATATTATAAATTTTATCCATACAACATTTAATTATTTTGTAACACTATATTATTTGGGGTAAATCCTAAAATCAAGTGTTACAATTTATTTATGAAATATCAAATTATTATAATTTTTTATTCTTTTTTATATTTCTATATCTATAAATTCTATCTAAGATTAAACCTGCTACACATGAACATAATGTTCCAATAATTCCATAAATCATAAAATCAGTTGGATTAACACTGCCATAAGCTTGTCTAATAGCTATAACTGTTGTTGGAATTAAAGTAACTCCTGCAGTATTTAATACTAAAAATGTTACCATATCATCACTAGCAACTGTTTTATCTTCTTCTAAAGATATTTCTTGTAATCTTTTAATTGCGTTTAAGCCTGCTGGAGTAGCTGCAAAACCTAAACCAAACATATTAGCAGCAATATTAGTAGAAATATATTTTTTAGCAGTTTCATCTTTTAAAGTAGGCATTATTAAATTTAATAAAGGACTTAAAGCTAAAGAAATATAATCTATCAAACCTGAATCGTACATAATCATCATCATACCATTCCAAAAACAAGCTGAAAAAACTAAAGTAACAGTTAATTTTAACCCTTCTAAAGGTAAAGCTAAAATAGAATTACTTATATCTTCATATCTACCTGTAATTAAACCATATATTAAACAAAATAAACTAATAATAACCCATATTTTATTCATACTAAAATATATTATAAAAAAATAAAAATATTCATATTAAAAGCTGCTTTTCAGCAACCATTAATAACTAGATTTTACTATGATCTACATAGAAAGTATGTAACAATTCATGAGCTTTATGTGAACCAGGTTTTTCTAAATATTCATTATATAAAGTTTTAACTTCTTCATTATCTAAAGAAATACGTTTAATTTTATTTTTATCAATATTATAAATACCTTGTTGACGAGCTTTAATAACATCAATTTGTTCTTCACCAATTCTTATAGGTTGGCCTCCACCATTAACACACCCTCCTGGACATGCCATGATTTCAATAGCAGCAAAATCTTCTTCTTTATTCTTAACTTTATCTAATACTTTTCTAGCGTTATTTAAACCTGATACAACGCATACTTTAAGAATTTGATTATTTATATTAACTTCTGCTATTCTTGTTCCAGATAAGCCTCTAATTGAAGTAAAATTAACATCTTTAACTTCACCAGTTAATAACTTACTAGCAGTTCTAATAGCCGCTTCCATAACTCCACCAGTATTAGCAAAAATATCAGCCGCGCCAGTAGATTCACCTAAAATAGAATCATATTTTTCATCTTCTAAATCATTAATATTTATACCATGTTTTATTAACATATCAGCATATTCTTTAACTGTTAAAACATAATCTGTATTAAATAATTCATTATTTTTTAATTCTTCTCTTTGAGCTTCTCTTTTTTTAGCTAAACATGGCATTAACGCTACTACTACAATATTTTTAGGGTCAATATTATTCTTTTCAGCATAATAAGATTTAATAATAGCGCCTGTCATTTCCATAGGTGATTTACATGAAGATGGTAAAGATAATAATTCAGGATAATTATATTCTAAAAATTTAACCCAACCTGGACAACATGAAGTAATTAAAGGAAGATTTTTCCCTTCTTTAAGACGATTAATCAATTCATTACTTTCTTCCATAATAGTTAAATCTGCGCCAAAATTAGTATCAAATACTTTATCAAAACCAATAGCTCTTAAAGAAGCAACCATTTTACCAGTAACATCAGTTCCAGCTGGTAAATTAAATTCATCACCTAAACTAACTCTACATGCAGGTGCAGTTTGCACTACAACAAATTTATTTGGATCATTTATTGCTTCTTCTACTTTATTTGTATCATTTACTTGCATTAAAGCACCAGTAGGACAAACTTGAACACATTGGCCACAAGAAACACATTTATTTGGTGAAGAAATAATAGTATTAAATCCTCTCATTGTACTAG
>URVS01000207.1 GCA_900551385.1 uncultured Mollicutes bacterium
GTTTGGCAATTGTAGCATATAAACAACCTATAACTCGTGTTGATATTGATGAAATCAGAGGGGTTAAATCAGAATCTGCATTACAAAGATTATTGGAACGTGATTTAATAAAAGATGTTGGAAGACTTGAAGTTCCAGGAAGACCTATATTATATGGAACCACAGATGAATTCTTAAGACAATTTGGTTTACAATCATTAAAGGAATTACCTTCACTTGATTTATATGAAGACAGTGATGCAGATAATTCTTTAGAATTATTAAACTCAGCATTACAAGGAATTGAAGAAGAATAAAAGGAAGATTGTATCTTCTTCCTTTTATTCTTTTTTATTTTCTTTTTCACAGTCTTTATTATAGCTCTTAACAAAATCAAAAATTTGTGGAATATAATCAACTAATTTATCCATGGTAGAATCATGATCTACATTTAGAAGTCTAACAAAATCATCTTTAATAACTAAAAATGCTACTGGTTTTACGCTTACTCCTGCACCAGATCCACCTCCAAATGGATATCCACTTTCCTCAGTAGTTGAATCTTTTTCACCAAATTCACTTCCTCCAGAAGCAAATCCTAAGGTTACTTTTGATATGGGAATTATACACCCTCCATCTTGTAGTTCAACTACATCGCCTACAACGGTATTTACATCAATCATATCCCGTAAATTTTCCATTGTGCTTCTCATTAAATTTTCTAATTCATGCTTATTGGCCATACTATTTCCCTTTTAATGGGCACCTCCTCTAATAGGTATACTACTTTTTTTGATTAAAAATAACATATATATAATTTTTGCAATATTTATAGTTAATATACACATAATTGATATATTGATAATGTACTTATCTTTAAAAATTGGGTTAAATTTATTATCAAAGTTCTTTATTTTAAAAAAAGTTGATAATATTTTAAAGATGATTGGATTTAATGAATTTAAAAGTCCATAAAGTATAGCTGTACCTGCAGCATCATTAACAGAAAAATCAATATTGCTATTAACTTTAAAATATGGCTTATATCTATTATTAGATAGATTCTTAAATAAAAGTATCATAGAAAATTTAGTACCTCTTATCTTTTCTTGAGCCTTTTCTTCTACTTCTTCTTTTATATTGTGGCTAGTATCATACTTTTTCACTGTATCGTCCTTGATAAATTTTTTTATTATTCCACCATCAGAAGAAAGAAGGTTTATTTTATAAAATTTTATTTCATAAAAATCATCTAAATATTTTATATATAGCTTTAAAGGAATGGGCATAAAAAGCAAGAATAAAAGAAAAAATACAAGTAATAAAACAATCATAGCACCTACTCCTAACATTGTTTTATATTATTTCCTTCATATGAAAAATTATACTTAATATTTTTTATAAAATAATGAGTAAAAATAGCTTTTTTGAAAAAACTATTTTCATAAATGGATTTAACTAGAGGGTGATTTTATGAAATTAACTAAATTTATATATTGCATTATATTTTTTACTATATTTTCTTTTAATTTATTAATGAGTCCAGTATATTCATTTAGTATTGAAGAAGATGATTTAGAAAATGATGCAGTTAATATGGAAAACACTAATAACTTTGAAAGTAATAGTTATTTAGTTGATAATTTAAGGGTAGATGCAAGATGTGCCATTGCTATTGATGGTGAAACAAATCAGATATTATTTGCACAGAATGCTTTTGAAATTGTCCCTATGGCAAGCACTACAAAAATTATGACAGCTTTAATTGCTATTAATTATGGTGATTTAGATAGAGAAGTTGTTATAAGTAAAAATGCAGCAAGTATAAGAGGCTCTAAAGTTGGATATTCCGCAGGTGAAAGTATAAAAATGAAAGAACTTATCTTCGGACTTATGTTTAAATCAGGTAATGATGCAGCTATTGCCATTGCTGAAGATATAGGCGGATCTGTTGAAGGATTTGCAAAGATAATGAATGACTTTGCCAATAGCCTTGGAATAATGTGTTCTAATTATGAAAGTCCACATGGGCTTGATAGTCAAAAACATTACTCTTCTGCCTACGACTTAGCAATACTAACATCTAAAGCAATGAAAAATGAATTATTTAGAGAAATTTGTGGATCAAAGACTATTGCTAAAGAAACTTATGGTTTTACAAGAGATTATCAAAATATCAATAAGATCTTGTGGAAAATCCCTAATGCAAATGGAGTAAAAACTGGTTATACAGGTCAAGCAGGTAAGTGTTTAGTTACATCTGTAAATCATGAAGGTAGAGACATAATAATAGTAGTATTAAATTGTACTGACAGGTGGAATCAAACTGAAAAAATATATAATCATGTATGTAGTAAGTATATCTTTAAAAATGATTCTACTAAAAATTTAGTAGAATCAATGGGTATGATTAAATTAGCATCAGTTTTAGATGAAAGTGATTTTGCTTATGGATTTAAAGAAAATGAAAAAATTGAAATAGAAGTTTTTTCTCCTATTGGTGATGTGCATAAAGGAGATACTTTAGGAAAGTTATCATTATATGATGAAAATACCGAGGTAACAAAAACAAATTTTAAAGCATGCAAAGATTTAAGCAAAGAATGTTTTGAAGAAATTATAAGTTAATGTAGTTAAAAATATAGTATTTATACTATATTTTTTTCTTTATGTATAGATTTATTTAGGTATAATAAGGTAAAATATCTTAGTAAGACATGTAAAGGAGAGAGAGAAATGAGTAAAATTAATAAACTTAATACATTAGCAGAAACTAAATTTTTAAGTCTATATAATGCTGAATATAGCAACAAAGGTGGTAATACAAAGAACTGGACAATAGCATCAAGAAAAGAAAAGAAAAACTTAGAAGAGGTTTATTTAAATAATAAAGAATTACAAGATGATGCTGTTTTAATAGTACCTTTTCATAAGGAAGAAGAAAAAATAGTAGTTATTAGACAATTTAGAGTACCAATAAACTCTTACATATATGAAATGCCAGCAGGACTTATAGATAAAGGAGAAAATCCTTTAATATCATTAACAAGGGAATTAAAAGAAGAAACAGGGCTAGATGTTATAGAAATCTTAGAAAATACAGTTAAAGGACAATTATTCTTATCACCAGGTATGACTGATGAATCTGTTACTTCAGCATTTTGAAGATATTGAACCAATTTTATTATCACAAAAAGAAGTACAAGAACTGTTAACAAAAGATGTAAAGTTTGATATAAAGTGCTATATATATTTACAGCAATTTTCAATATTGGGAAAGAAAATGTTTCAGTAGAATAATTTTTTATAATTTATATTTACTAAGTAAGTATAAATATGTTATATTATAAAAAAAATTATTCTAAACTATTAACAAATGAAAATTTAAGGGGGAAAAACATGAAAGAAAAAGGTTACGGCTTATTTACCACCATTGCTATGATTATTGGGGTTGTAATAGGCTCAGGAATATTCTTTAAAAGTGA
>URVS01000208.1 GCA_900551385.1 uncultured Mollicutes bacterium
ATATGCTGATATATCTCCAGCCTGTGTTTCAATAATTGGTAAAGCAGTAATAGATCCATTACCATGTGCTTCATCAAGACGGCATGCTCTTTCAAGTAATCTTGAATGTAAATAGAATACGTCTCCAGGATATGCTTCTCTTCCAGGTGATCTTTTTAATAATAATGATAAAGTTCTATATGCAACAGCATGCTTAGATAAATCATCATAAACAATTAATACATTTTTTCCTTGTTCCATCCATTCTTCAGCAATACTAACTCCACTATAAGGAGCAATATATTGAAGAGGAGCAAGTTCACTTGCAGTAGCAGAAACAATACATGTATATTTCAAAGCGTCTTCTTCTTTTAATTTTTCAACTAATTGAGCAACAGTTGAATTTTTTTGTCCAATTGCAACATAAACACATAAAATATCTTTTCCTTTTTGATTGATAATTGTATCTAAAGCAATTGCAGTTTTTCCTGTTTGTCTATCACCAATAATTAATTCTCTTTGGCCAAGACCAATAGGAATCATGGCATCAATTGCTTTGATACCTGTTTGTAAAGGTGTATCAACTGATTTTCTAGTCATTACTCCAGGAGCAATTCTTTCAATCGGTCTAGTTTTTTTATAATCAATTCTACCTAATCCATCTATAGGTTGTCCCAAAGCATTAACTACTCTACCAAGTAAAGCATCTCCAACAGGAACTTCTATAACTCTACCTGTTCTTTTTACAATATCTCCTTCTTCAATTAAAGAATCGTTACCAAAAAGTATTGCACCAACACTATCTTCATTAAGATTCATGACCATTCCATAAACATCATGAGGAAATTCTAATAATTCAGATAGCATAGCTTTATCTAATCCATAAATAGTTGCAATACCATCTCCTACTGTAACAACAGTGCCTACATCATTTGATTCTAATTTATGAGAATAATTTTTTATTTGCTCTTTAATTAAAGAAGCAATTTCTAATGTATTTATTGCCATGTTAAATTCCTCCTGAGATTAATGTTGATTTTAATTTTTCTAATTTATTTTTAATAGATCCATCAAATATTTTTTCATCAACAATTACTTTAATTCCACCAATTAATTTTTCATCAATTTGGTTAGTTAATTCGACTTTTGTATTAATAACTTCACTTAATTTATCTTCAACTTTTTTTATTTGTTCTTTAGAAAGTGCTTCTGTAGAATAAATAATTCCTTCTTTAATATTTAGATAATCATTACATAATTTATTAAATTCTTTTGCTATAAAATTAAATTTATTAATTCTATTATTCTTAATAATAAGTTTTAAAAAATTTTGTGTATAAATTTGAAATTCACCAAATATTTTATCAATACATTTTTCTTTCTCATATTGATTAATAAAATATGATGAAAACAGATGAATTAAATCTTCATTTTCTTTTAAAAGAATATTAATATTTTTAATTTCATCTTTATAAATTTCTACTTTGTTTTCATCTTCAGCAATAGAAAACAAACCTAAGGCGTAACGATTATAAATAGAATCCATTTTTATTTCTCTTCTGTTAATTCATCAACAAAATCATTTAAAAACTTTTGATTGTCTAAAGAATTAACTTCCCTTGTTAATAAAGTTTTTGATGCTTCTAAAGCAAGATTTACAACATCATCATGTACTTCTTGAACTGCTTTTTGTTTTTCTTTTTCAATATCTTGTTGAACTTGAATCATTTTATTATTTGCTTCTACTTTTGCTTGTAATAAAATTTCTTGTTTTTGTTTTTCAGCTTCTTTTTTTGCATCTTCAATAATTTGTAAAGCTTTTTTGTTTGATAAAGCTAAATTTTTTTCTGTTTCTTTAACATTATCTTCAGCTTTCTTTGTTGCTTCTTCAGCTTTAGATAAATGTTCTTCAACATATTCTCTTCTTTGTGCAAGAAATTTTTTTACAGGTTTATAAGCAAATTTAATAACAATAATTGACATAATAATAAATGCCAATAATTGAACTAGAAAAGCCCAAATATTAGGGAAAACTTTACTAACAAAATCATCACCAGTAGGTAAGGATAATCCATCGCTTAATGTTATAATAAGCATAAATAAGTCCTTTCTATCCTACGAATAAACATAGAATTGCAATAAGTAAGCCATAAATACCTGTTGTTTCAGTTAAAGCACAACCAAGAATCATTCCTGTACGTAATTTAGAATACATTTCAGGATTTCTTGCCATACCTTCCATTGCTTTACCACAAATAAAGCCTTCACCAATACCTGATCCAAGACCTGTTAATACTGCTATTGCTGCTCCAATATATTTCATATTCTCACCTCCTAATTTTATTTTAATTTTACATTTTCAATTTCTTCTTCAGGATCTTCTTGTGCAATAAAAATCATTGTTAACATAACAAAAATTAAAGTTTGGATAACCCCTGAAAAAACATCAAAATATAAATGTAAAACCGGCGTAATAAATGGTGGCAAAATTATACTAGCCCAACCTGATGGAATAAACATTCCAAAAATTAAAGTAGATAAATTGCCTAAAGCGTAATATATAATACTCATCAATGTAAAACCTGCTAATGCATTACCAAACAAACGTAAAGATAAAGATAATAATGGTGCCCACATTGACAATAAATTTATAGGTAATAAAATTGGTATTGGTTCAATATATCTTTTAAAATATTTCCATTTGTTGTTTTGCATTGCAGTAAAATGAATCAAAGTAAATGTGCACAATGCAATAGATAATGTGTTTCCTAAATAAGATAATGGTCCAGGTAATCCAATCAATGACACAAAGAAACATAATAAAATATATAGTGCTAATCCCATTGCATATCCAGCAAAGTCTTTTCTTCTTTCCCCCATTAATTCAACAGTAAAATTTTCTAGTTTTTCAATTAATGATTCTATAATTAAAATAAATCCTTTATCTGGTTTGGTAGGATCTGCCTTTTTAAACTTAAAATAAATAACAAATGAAAAAAGGCAAATAATCAGCATTACTATTAATGACATAATTACTTCTCCAGAAAAATAATCCCAACTAAATCCTAAAATTCTATCAATCTTATCTTGTGACATTTTCTTTACCTAAAAAACTTATAATTAATGGTGTAATTAAATATGGAATTGCACCTGCAGCAACAATTAAATAACGAGTTTTATTTATTTCTTCACCCATTGTTAAATAAACAATTAATCCAGATATAAATAATCCTAATACCATTAATAGGTATCTAATAAAAGTAAATAAAACAAACTTTACTGCTCCTTCATCAGGATTAACATTACTACTCTTTAAGAGTAAAAATATATTTAAAAAACTAACAATTGAACATAATGAAACACATATTATAATAGAATATTCATTAAATAATAAGCCTATTAATGAAAGTAAAATAATAACTATATAAATAATGCTACTAATAATAATTACTTTTTTAAATTCTTTTGTTTTAAACATCA
>URVS01000209.1 GCA_900551385.1 uncultured Mollicutes bacterium
TAATTTAGAATTATATAGTTCTATATAATTATTATACTCTTGTCGATCATAATAGTATAATAATTTTGTTGTATACCAAAAAGCATAGCTCTTTTCTCCAAAAATTAAATCTTTATTTTTTTCAAAAAAATCATATATATAATTCTGATTCCATAATGGATAATTTGCACCTGTCAAGAAATGGTAATATGCATGATGCCCGATTGCCGCCGCATGTTTCATCAATTCATATTCACACTGAATTTGCGTGTAACCTGCCCAATTAACAGACATCTGGTTAATAAAAAATATTTTCGCATATTGAGTCTCAAATTGCTCTGGTTTCATATTGCTTTTTTTATCTATATGTACTATTATATCATTTCTTTCATCATCTAAAGAATTAATAAGTAATTGTAATAAATCAGGTCGGTGATGTGCCATTATCATATATGCATGCTTATTCATTTTCTTTCTCCAAAATTGCTTTGTCTAAAAACTGATATGACTTATCCAATTTATCCAAAAATTCATCATTTGAATATTCTATATTTGATGTAAGTGCTCTAACGACATCATCCCATGAATGAACAACTTGTTTTTCTTCGTGAAGAAGTTCTATTAAATTTCTACTTCTAAAATCAATTTCCCCACTTTCCTTTTCATTTAAGAAAAAGAATCTTTTTTGAAAAATATTAGCAAATACTGTACCATGAAAAGACTGTACGAAAACGTATTCTGCATATTTCATTAAATTTAAGAAAACAATCGGACCACTTTCATTATAAAGAGTAAATTCAAATTTTTCCGGACGATATTTATACCATCTTGATGAATTAATTACATAAACTTCCAAATTCTTTTCCTTAGCAAAACGATGTACCAACTCATTCATTTTTTCATCTGGATAAGCCCATGAATAATAAAATATATATGGCTTATTTATCATTCTAACGCCTGTAATTCTATTCCAATCTGATGTGCTCAATAATAAAGTTGGATCTAATGTAACCTGGATTTTTTTATCTGTCAATTTTTCTAATGTATTTGCTCCACTATCTTCTCTGACAGATACCATATTAAAATCTTTTAACCATTTTTTTATATTTTCAGCATTGGTATCATCTATTTTATTCACGGCTCCTAAACTTGCCGCATAAGATATCTTTTTAGCAGTTCCTTTCCAAGGCAGAAAAAATGCTTCACTATAGTCTGCCATATATATATTCCATATTTGATCACTTCCTGCAATTAAAATATCATAATTTTTTTCTATTTTCGAAAGTTCTTCACTATTTTTATATTTTATTTCTGTCAAATTTAAATACTTGCTTCTAAACTGTGCATAACCAAGCTTCTGCCGTTTTATACTTTTTAAAAATTTTAAAGTAAACAAACTTTTTTTCGGATGTTTATAAAACTTTTTAGGAAATAATTCATAGATTTCTTTAGACTGATCTGTTTCTAAATTCAATATTTCAACTTTACAATCATATCTGTTTTTTATAACCTCTTGTAATGCATATGCCTGTAATAAAGAACCACAGTTATCGGATGCTGACAATGTTAAAATTCCTATTTTCATTTTTATTCCTCTAATTTCTTAATCCTTATAGACGCATAAGCCATATAGCATAAAATTGCCATCTGTGAGATATTATATATAAATGCCTCACTTATATTTCCTACAATCAAAGCAATAGCAGCACATATTAATGGAACTGAAATCACTCCTCTCCTCGCAATTTCTGGACCTGCAAATGCTTTTGCTAAAAATAAAAAATATATACTTACTCCTAAAATTCCTGTCGTAACCATTAATTCTATAATTAAATTATGTCCATATAATCCTAAATCAATTTTATGTCCATATCCATATCCACAAAATGGTTTTTGAAAAAATTGATATATTCCCTTTTTCCAAAGAAACGTTCTCCCTGATAATGTCACATCTTTTTTTAATATATCAATAATTAACCATGAAAATTTTTTTTGCAAATCAAAAAATACTATTCCTATCATTAATATAATTACACAGCATACTATCTTTTTTAATATAGAAATGTTCTTGTTATTTATATTATACCATCCGAGCCTCTTTTTACCGAAAAATATATTCAATATAAGATTTAATAAAATACATACCAATCCTGTGCCCGACTTCATTATAAAAGTATTTAAAATAATTATCATATTTTCGCAAAGACATTCCGCTTTATTTTTAGTGTACTTCACTTTCAAAAATGAAAGCATAGACATAAGCAATAATATAGGCGTAGTCTGATTTTTTGTTCCAAAAAAATAATATGGGGTAGACAAATAATCTTTCCCTGTTGTTATTCCATTTGGATATTTTATTGCCAAACCCAAATTTATAGTTAGCAATATAGTTAATACGAATAAAAGTATATTTGTATATTCCTCGCTATCCCTCAATAATTCTTTTCTAGAAATAAGATAGAAACCAATACAATTAGAAAGTAAAATAAAAACTGAATATACATTTACATTATTTCTATCAGAAACAAATATTACCCAAATGCCAAATAATATTAAAATATCCGAAGCTTCTACTTTTTTCAGTTTAGATCTATGATAGGATACATTATATAATCTATATAGGATGTATATCACAATTGCTGAAATACCCACAATATTTCTTGTCCAATATAACAATTTTATTATATAGTGAATAATTTTATTATTTAAGAATAATGCATTCGTAATAAAATTCGTTTCACCTATCGTTGACATACCCTCTGGAATAAAAAATAAAATTGAAAAAATAAATATTTTTATCTTACTCAAACTAATTTTCATATTTCTTTCCCATCAAACTATAAATCCACCTTTGTTAGCAAAAATTTCCTGTTTCATCATCTTTTTCTTTTCTTCTGTAATATTACCTATAATAAAATCTTCATTATATCTTGGTAGCATATCTAGTCGTTTGCTTTGCTTATTCACATATTCCTGATAAGAACAAACAAGTGTACATGGATTACCTGCATATACCCCTTCTTTACAATCTTTAGTCACAACACTTCCTGCGCCTATAATAACATTATCTTCTATAGTAACTCCTGGAAGAATTATGGTTCCAGCTCCGACAAAAACATTATTTCCTATTTTGACGTTTGAAATTTTTGTATATCCCAAAATATTTTTTGTACTTGCATCATGTGCCAATATATGTACTCTTGGAGCTAATGTAACATTATTTCCTATCTCAATCAACCAACAATGCCCCGGATCGATAATAACACCTTCTTGAGCGTGAAAATTATCGCCCACACTCAATCCATCTTTTATCAATCGTTCAAGATCGATGGTTCCTCTTATTTTTGCCTTTATTTTTTCAATTATTTTTTTCATTTTTGATATTATCATAATCTCTAAATGGTTTCGTTTTCCATAATTCCTTTCTATTCAACGACTAATAATTGACTTCACCAATGAATACATTTCTCTATTACAAC
>URVS01000210.1 GCA_900551385.1 uncultured Mollicutes bacterium
TCTAGTGGAGAATCTTCTTCACTTACTTCTTCAAAATATTCTTCATTTGTTGGTAAATTACCTTGAGAATCTTTAATACATTGATAAAATTTATTATTATAATGAACCATTGAAGCATCAATTAATTCATTGTTATCATCATAAATAGCATAATATTCATCATCATTATAATATTCAGTAGCGCCATACCATGGAGCGATTGTGTTAAAGACATCTTCACTAGCAATAAATGATGTATAACCAATATAATTCATATTAGCAGCAGCATATGCTGGATCTGAAAGGAAATTGATAAATGCATATGATAAATCTTTATTAGATCCTTTTGGTAAACACCAAGCATCGTACCAAATATTACTTCCTTCAAGAGGAACTGTATAATATAATTCTTTTTCGCTTGATGAATATGCTTCATTGATTGAATAAACAGCATCACCAGACCATGCTAAATTCATTTTAATTTTGCCATCAATTATATCATTTTTACCTGAATCTACTTCAAAACCATAAATATTGTTTTTTAAGGAAGATAATTCTTCTTTAACTAATTTAATATCTTTTTCACCATGTCTATCAAATACTTCTTGTAATATTTTTGAATATGCATCTAAATATTCATCATATTCTTCTTTAGATAAATCTTCTTCTTTTCTTCCGTTTAATAATTCATTTCTACGACTATCTAATTCATCTTTATAAGCATGAAGAATACCTACAACATAAGTATCTCTCATAGAATTTTTAATAGATGCATATTTATAATAATCTGTATCCCAATAAACATCCCAAGAATAAGTATCTTCTTCTTTAACAAAATTAGGATCATAAATAACACCCATAGTGCCCCACATATATCCAGCAGCATAATCACCTAATTTCTTTTTGTTTCCATTTTCATCAAGAACAGATGCTTCCATATTATCAAGAGTTGTTTTAATGTTTTTAGCAGCATATTTATTATATACATCTAACTTAGTAGTATCCATTTTTTCAAGTTTATCTTCATTAATTAATCTTTGAATCATGTAATCTGAAGGACATATTAAATCATAATATCCTTCATTTTGTAAATTCATTTGATTATACATTGTTTCAACTGTATCGAAAGTATAATAATTTACTTTAACATCATACATATATTCAAATAAAGCAATTAAATCAATATAGCCTTCTTCTTCATCAAAAGTTGAAGAAATATAATCTTCACAATTATAAATAGTTAATGTTTGTCCTTCAAAGCCAGATACTTTTTCTGGTAATTCATCTTTGTAATAAGAAGGTATTTTGTTTTCTTCTACTTGTTCACCACAGCTTCCTAAAGTAAGAAGAGAAAGAAGACATAAAGTAAATATTTTATTTTTGTTCATAATCTTAATTTCCTTTCTTTGCTAATTTAGCTTGTTCTCTTTTTGAGTGAATATTATTAACAATAACAATAGTGACCGCTAATAAGAAGATAAAAGTAGTTAATGCTCTTACTTCTGGTGGCATAGGTCTTTTTGAAAGAATTTTTTGAACATATGTTGATAATGTTTCAAAACTTGGTTCTTTTAAATATTGAGTAATAACAAAATCATCTAAAGATAAAGTAAGTGAAAGCATAAATCCAGATAATACTCCAGGTAAAATTTCAGGTAAAATTACTTTAAATAATGCTTTTCTAGGAGATGCTCCTAAATCTAAAGCAGCTTCATAAATGTTTGGATCCATTTGTTGTAATTTTGGTTTAACTGATAAATAAACAAAAGCAACAGTTAATACTACATGTCCAACAAGTAAAGTAAAGAAAGTAAATTTACCACCAGTAATAGTAACAAATAAAACTGCTAAAGACAAAGCCATAACAATTTCAGCATTAACAACTGGTAATTGTGTTATTGTTTCGATTGTTTTCTTATATCTTTTAGAACTATAAAATGTTCCTATTGCTCCTAAAGTACCAATAATTGTTGATACAATAGCAGAAACAAACGCAATTAAAATTGTATTACCAATTGCTACCATTAAATCTTGATTAGCAAACATTTTTCCATATAATTCAAAAGTAAAACCACTCCAAACACCAATAGTTTCTGAAGAAGTGAAAGAGAATATAATTAAAACGAAAATTGGTAAATACATTAAAAATAACATTAAATATATAAAACCTTTAGCTAAAATTTTCTTTACCATAATGAAGTCCTCGCATTTTCTTCTTTAGAGAATTTATTTGTAACAAAAACACTTATACCAATTAATAAAAGCATTATTAAGGCCATAAATGAACCGAAATTCCAATCATTTTGATTGAAATATAAATCAATATATGAACCGAATAAAACAACATTGTATTCAGATAATAAATCAGAAATAACATAAGAAGAGATTGTTGGCATGAAAACCATTGTTACTCCAGATATAATTCCAGGCATAGTCATAGGAATTATTACTTTTGAGAAAGTTTGAAATCCATTAGCTCCTAAATCATAACTTGCTTCAATTTGACTTTTATCCATTTTTAACATTGTTGAATAAATTGGGAGGATAACAAATGGTAAATAGTTATAAACTAAACCAATAATTGTAGCTAGTTCTGGATGTGTACCTCCACCTATTCCCATCCAAGTTAATAATTCTCTAGTAGCGCCAGTTCTAATAACAAAATTAATCCACATAGGCATTATAAATAATAAAACGATAACACGATTTTTATTATATTTTTTATTAGCTAAGATATATGCTATTGGATAACCAATAATTAAACAAAGAGCAGTATTTACAATTGCAAAGACTAATGAAATCAATAATACATTTACATTAGTCACATCAGAGAAGAATTTTCTAAAATTGTTAAATGAAATACCTGCTTGTCCTTTATCTGTAAATGCATAGAACACAATTAATAAAATTGGTACTACAACAAAAAATAAAAGAAATAATAAATAAGGAATAGAAAGATATTTTCTTTGAAATCTAAATTTCATATTTTTTAATATCTCCTTTTAATTTTAATTTTATTTTACTTGGATCAATAATAATTGAAACTATATCACTTTCATTCCATGTCCATTCATTATCAACAACGAAATCTTCTTCGTCCTCGGTCCTAACAATATATTGATAATGGTCTCCTTTATAAACCATTTGAATAATTGAGCCACTTATATTTCCTTCATCAATTTTATCTGACATTTGGACATCTTGCATATCGACATTAACTATAACATCAGCATCATTTAAATCATATTTTTTATTATCTTCACCAATTAAATAACCTTCTTCATCTAAATGAGAATTTTTAAGTAATTTTGTTAAATCACATTCCCATTCAGCACCAGCAAAAACAACTTTATTATTTTTATTAATATAAGCATCATCATAAACATTTGTAGAAATTTCTCTACGCATAATATGAATGTTATTAGGTAAAACATTAATAGAAACTAATTGTTCTTGAGGATAAGATTCTGT
>URVS01000211.1 GCA_900551385.1 uncultured Mollicutes bacterium
TCTAGCACGTTTAATTGCAACAGCAATTTCTCTTTGGTGTTTAGCACATGCACCTGTTGCACGACGTGGAGATATTTTTCCATTAGGAGAAATAAATTTCTTTAATGTTTCAACATCTTTATAATCAATTTCTTTGTCCTTGTTTTTTCCACAGAACATACAGAATTTCTTTTTTGATCTTACTTTTTTGAAAGCCATAATAATTTCCTTTCTATCGCTTAAATAAGCGAATTATTAGAATGGTAAATCGTCATCAGCTACGTCAATAGAAGAAGTATTTTTTTCTTCAATATCATCAGGCATTACATCTGGAGTATATCCAGTATCTTCTCTTGATGCATTATTACTATTTTTACTTTCTAAAAATTGTACTGAATCACAAATAACTTCTACAACTGAAACTTTACGTCCATCTTTTGCATCGTAACTTCTTTGATTCAATCTACCTTCTACACCTACAAGTGAACCCTTGTGAGTGTATTTGCAAGCATTTTCAGCTTGTTGATTCCATGCAGTACATGGAATAAAACTTGTCGTCTTTTCTCCATTAGGACCTTTTGTACGGTTATCAACTGCGATTGTGAAGGCAGCAACTGATGCACCATTAACGGTCTTTCTTAATTCTGGATCTCTAGTTAGACGTCCAACTAAAACAACACGATTAATCATAACATTTCCTCCTTTTAAAGGATTTTCATTACTTTGCAATTACTAAATGACGAATGACATTTGGATTAATTTTTGTGATACGATCAAATTCATTAATACCAGCTGCAGAATTTGCATTAATTGTCACTACTACGTAATAGCCTTTCTTATTGCCATCGATTTCGTATGCTAAATCTCTTACGCCCCATTCATCAACATGGTCAATTGTTCCACCATCTAATGAAAGGATTTCGTGTAATTTACCAATTAATTGGTTACGATCAGCATCTTCAAGATTAGCTTTAAGAATATACATAATCTCGTACTTTTTCATTATTACACCTCCTATGGTCTTCTGGTTAATGATTATTCATTAACAGAGGGTGAGCAGTCCTTCACTAACTGCGCATACCAATTTTACATTATAAAGACTTAACTTGTAAAGCAATTTAACAAAAACTAACAAAATCCTTTACACTAATAATATTGTAATTTTAAATTAATTTTTTTGAGTTAATTTATTAAGAACAGCTTTTTTGCAATCTTTTTTTATTAGTCTTGCACCATATTTTTCATATTCTTCTTGACTATGAATTAATATATCATCTAATGAACTAATTTCAAAATTAGCATCTAAAGAATGTAAATAATTTCTAGCAATACATCTTTGAATATCTTTAGTTAAAAAATCAAAAACAATAATATCATCTAATCTTGATAAAAATTCAAATCTAAATCTATTTTGTAATTTTGTTAAAATATATTCTTCATTAAAAGAAAAAGTAATATTTTTCTTAAAATTTAAAGAATTATCAAATCCATAATTACTTGTCATAATAATCATTGCGTTTCTACAATCTATTTTTTCACCTTTAGTAGAATCAAAAAAACCTTGATCCATAATTTGTAAAAAGAAATCTAATACTTCATTATTTGCTTTTTCTATTTCATCTAAGATAATTAAACTTTTAGGGTGAGCTTTCAATTCTCTAACTAATTTAGGATTATTATCTTGTCCATTAAAACCAATCAATTTACTTAAAGAAGATATTTCTTGATAAGAAGACATGTCTAAATAAATAATATTTTCATTAGTAAAATATATTTCTCCAATAATTTTACTAATTTCAGTTTTTCCTACTCCAGAAGGACCTACAAAAAGCATAGATAATAAAGGTTTATCTTTATCATAAATGTTATTATCCAATAAAGATAAATTGTTAATTATTTTTTCTATTGGTTTTATTTGTCCACTGATTCTTTTTAAAATATTTTCTTTAACCAAATTAGCTTTATTAAATGAATTAACACTTATTTTATAATACCTTTCAATAGTTATATTTACATCTTCTTTAGTTAATTTATTTTTACTAATAACACAAGCATTATCTAATGTATCAATAGCTTTATCAGGAAAATAATAATTAGGTAAACATCTTGAAGTTAATTCAACTATATAATCTAATACTTCATTATCTATTTTTAAAGAATAAAAATTTTCATAAATATTTTTAATTTTATATAATATTTGTCTAGTTTCTTCAATCGAAGAAGGTAAAACTTTTATTACTTGAAATCTTCTTTTTAAAGCTTTATCTTTTTCAAATATTTGCTGAAATTCATCTTCAGTAGTCGCTCCTATTAATTGAATTTGGTTTCTACTTAAATATGGTTTAAGAATATTAGAAGCATCTATTGCCCCTTCAGCCCCACCTGCTTTAATCACATTATGAATTTCATCAATAAATAAAATAGCATTACCATCTTCAATAACTTTTTTTAAAATCTTTTTTACTTTTTCTTCAAATTCTCCTCGGTATTTAGTGCCACCTACTGTGGATGCTAAATCAAGTTCATAAATCATTTTATTTTTTAAAGAAGGAATTTCATTATTTTGTAATCTATATGCTAATTCTTCTACAATCGCTGTTTTACCTACACCCGGTTCACCGATCAGTATCGGATTATTCTTCGTACGGCGTGATAAAATCTGCAACACCCGCCGTATCTCATCGTCCCGCCCGATCACCGGATCTAATTTACCGTTCCGTGCACGTTCGTTCAAATTTATAGCATACCGCCCCAAGGCATCATAACTCTCTTCTGCCGATTGAGAGTTGACTTTCGATCCTTTCCGAAGCTCCGCAATCGCTTCTTTGGTCTCTTTCTCTGTCAAACCGCTATCTTTCAACAATTGAGCCACCTGATCCCGGTTATCCAGTAATCCCAATAAGATGTGTTCCAGCGAAATATACTGGTCACCCATGTCTTTCGCCAAACGGGTCGCCTTCTCCAGCGCTTTGTTACTATCCGGCGATAAGTATACTTCTCCGCCCGAAACCCTGGGATAGCTATCGATAATCCGGTCGAGTGCCGATAACAGATTATGGCTATTGACGCCCAGTTTATTGAAAATAAAATGAGTAACATTCTCACCGACATTGATCACGGCTTTCAATAAATGCCCGGTCTCGATGGCCTGTTGCCCTTTACTCTGCGCAAGCTGCACTGCATTTTGCAAAGCCTCCTGCGACTTGATCGTATAATTATTTGTATTCATTGTCTATCTCTATAGAGGATTACAAATCTTATACCGATTCTCCGAATGAAAGGTTTCAGCAAATTTTTTATCATTATTTTGTCAAATTGACACAATCAATGCAAATATTCAAGACAAAACGACAGCCTTTAAACCAATAGAACAAAATGACCGGCCTACTGTCTTCCTTGATCCGGCCCGACAATTTATCCGGGTTTTATACTGTCAGACCGGGTCCCCGAACACGAACA
>URVS01000212.1 GCA_900551385.1 uncultured Mollicutes bacterium
TTTTAAATTAAACGAAGATAAAACAGGATTTATTATGGTAAAATGTCCTGATGAGTCTACTTTAATATATGATGTTCCTGAAACTTATAAAGGTTTACCAGTTGTAGGAATTAAAAATACTGCTTTTGAAAATAAAACTTTTCAAATATTAATGATTCCTTCTACAGTTACTTATCTTGAAAAGGGTGTATTATATCCTTTATCTGGTACTTTAAAAAAATTAATTACTCCTTTTGTTGGTGAAAATATTAATGATTCTAGTGCTTATATCGGCAAGATGTTTGGTATTAAAGATGTTACTGGTAAAAATATGACAAGTTTTTACGCTAGTAAATTTACTTCTTTAACTATTACTAATCAAGAAATATTACCTGATGGTCTTTTAAATGGTTGTGATACTTTAGAAAGTGTTACAATTCAAAATTGTAAAGAAATAGGTGTAGGTGCTTTTAAAGATATGGGAGCATTAACTTCTTTAACTTTACCTGATGGATTAGAAAAGATTGGTGTAGGAGCAATTTCAAGTGATAAAAATTTAAAAAGTTTAACTATTCCTGATACTGTTAATTATATTGATTATCAAGCTTTTTATGGTTTACCTTTTGAAGAATTTACTCTTCCTAAAAGCTTAAAAACATTTAATTATTTACAAGATATGCCAAATTTAAAGAAATGGATTATTTCTAGTGAATGTACTGATTTCTTAGTTGATGATGGTGTTTTGTATTCTAAAGATTATTCTAAATTAGTTAATTTTCCTGCTAAAAAAGACGCTACAGGATTTGTAATTAATAAAGCTACTAAAGAAATATGTACTCATGCATTTGAAAAAACAAATATTACATCTCTTGATTTTAGTAACATTGAAAGAATAGATAGTTATGCTTTTTATGGTAATAAATATATGGAGAAAGTAACTTTTGGTAGCAAGCTTGAATTTATTGGTACAGGAGCATTTTCATATGCTACTAAATTAAATGAGATTATATTTGCGGATACTTTAGTAGAAGGAAAGACTTTTACAGTAGAAAATTTAACTTTTGCAGGTTGCATAAATTTAGTTAATATTACACTTCCTAAATATTATACTTCTATTGAAAGTTCTACATTTGCAAGTTGTAGAAAATTAGAGAATGTTACTATTAAAGGAGAAATTAAAAATTTAGCTTTATTAGCTTTTGCTAGAACTTCAATTAAAGAATTAAGTATAACATTTGCTGATGATGCTCGTATTGGTAGTAGTCCATTTGAAGAAACAAATATTAATAAATTAAAACTTCATTTTGTTAGTGGAATTAAAACTTATCCTGAAATTCAAAGTACTGGATTAGGGGCTACTCCTAGAATTGAAGTTGATACTGAAGAAATTGCTACTAGCTTAAAAGCTAGATGGAGCAATGCAATGTCTACTGCTAATTTAATTACTTTAGAAAGTGTACAATCTCTTGAATTTACAGTTAATGATGGAGTATTAAGTAGATATGATGCTTCTCAATCTGCTGACCCTACTAGAATTATTATTAGTGATAATGTTACAAGTATTGGTAAAGGTGTATTTGCAAATTTAACAGATGTTCAATATGTTTATATTCCAAGTTCAGTAACTGAAATTGCTACTGATGCATTTAAAAATTGCCCTAATATTTTAGAGATTGAATTTGGTCATGATGATCCATCTGTTTTAGTTAAAGATGAATATTTTTATCGTTGTATTGGATTAAATAATAATACTAAAACTGTATTAGCAATTAAAGATATGTCAAAAGAAGCAAAATTAAGAGCAGGCTTTAAAATGTATAATAATGTTGTTATTAAAGATAGAGCAGATTTAATTCTTAATAAAGAAAGATGTGAATTATATAATTCAGATAAAACTATTCTTTATGCTAATAATAGTAAAGATACTGCATATAAATTTATTGATTCAGTTAAAAAAGTTGGTTATAGAGCATTTTATAATAACGCTACTATAGAAACTATTGATTGGAATAATGTAGAAGAAATTGATAATAATGCATTTAGCTATTGTAAAAAAATTAGTGAATTGCATTTCACTGATAAAATTAAAAGTATTGGTCTTGAAGCATTTTCTTATAGTGGTTGTTTAACAACAATTACTTTTACTGGCGCGACTGCTATTGGTAGCTCTGCATTTTATGGTGATGAAGAAAATGATGTTGGAACAGCTTATTCAGTTACAACATTAGATTTAGGTAAGAAAATAACTTCTATTGAAGATGGAGCTTTTTCATATATTCTTGGTAGTGTTGAAGTTGTTATCCCTGCTTCATGCACTAATGTTAGTACAGGTGCTTTTGATTATTTCTCTGATCAAGAAGATGCTTCAATATATTTTGAAGGAAATATTGCTACATATAGTGCTATTGATGAATGTTGGGTTGATGATTTTGTATCTTGTGCTTGGGAATCTAATGAAGTTGTTGTTGCATTCTATAGTGAAACTACTCCAAGTGAAGATGAATTAACAAAAGATTATAAATATTGGCATTATGATGAAAATAACAATAAAGTCTTATATTAAAAGATTATAAATTAAAAGCTATATAAAAAAAGAAGAATAAAAATCTTCTTTTTTTTTGCATTAAAAAAGCCACTTTAGAAAAGTGGCTAATAATGTTAAATTATAATTTTCTGTTGTAGAATTCAACGATTTGTGATTCGTCAATTTCACGAGTCATTTCATTTCTTTCAGGAAGTCTTACTAATTTACCAGCTTCTTTTTCTTTATCAACTTCAACATAAGCAACTGTTGTAGTCATTGATTCAAGAGAAGATTTGATAATAGCTAAATTCTTACTTGATTCTTTAACTGAAACTTCTTCGCCAACTTTAACAATATAACTTGGGATATCAAGTTTTTTACCATTGACTAAGATATGACCATGTGTAACAAGTTGTCTAGCTTGACGTCTAGTTCTAGCAAAACCTAAACGATAAACTAAATTATCTAATCTAGATTCAAGTATTTGCATAAATGCAACACCTGTAACTGCACCTTTCATTGATTTTGCCATTAAGAATAATCTTTGGAATTGTCTTTCTGAGATTCCATAAGTTTCTCTTAATTTTTGTTTTTCAATTAATTGTTTACCATATTCAGATGGTTTTTTTCTTTTGTCTTTAGCATGTGGACCAGGTCCATATGATCTCTTCTTTAATTCAACACCTGTTTCGAGAGTAGAATAACCTAATCTACGAGATATTTTCCAAGAAGGTCCTGTATATCTTGACATATTATTTCTCCTTTCTTTATCTATGTCTTACATGGATAAAGCTATAGGTATAGATCCCATTTCCTCGGGTGAAACGCCTTCACCATATAGCTAGGTTACTTTTTTTAAGCGTTCGTCGGACAGGCTGTATCTATATGCTAACATCGCATGCCTATTA
>URVS01000213.1 GCA_900551385.1 uncultured Mollicutes bacterium
ATTTATTAGTATTCCCTATACTGAAAAATTTTATACTTTCCTAAGCGTTAAAAAAATAAGAAATAGCTAGTTAGCTATTTCTTATTATCTACAGCAATTTTCCAAACATTCTTGCAACATATTATTTATACCATTTGTCAACTGGCAGTTCTGATTCATTAAGAAACAGTAAATACTTTGATTACTCCACCAATATAAGAATAGTAGTACATAAATTAAATTTATAAATTGCGATCCATAACAAAGTAATATATTAAAAAAATCACAATAGGTAAATTGATTATTGGGATTATTGGCATTACTTAGTAAAGCATCAGCTAAGTCATCCAAAGGCAAACCATTTATTATGCTATCCAAAGTACTACCGCTATTGCAGTTACTATCAAAATTATAATAATCGTAATTATTCATGTCTCATCCTATAATATTGTTATATAAACATTTTATGATTTTTAATTTAATACGTTCTCTTTTTAGCAATATTTTAACATTTTCTTAGCTCCATTATATGCTGCAATAAAATATCCACCATATATTATAATCATTATAATCATTGTTACTATAATATAATTCATTATATATCCATCACCAAAAACAGAAACTATATCTGAAGAAATCTTTAATCCTACAATTGAATGTACTATAGCAAGTGATACAGGAATCATAAAATAAATTGCTATTTGTACTAAAATAGATCTATTAATCATCTCTTCATCTACACCAATTTTTCTAAGTAATGCATATCTGTCTATATTATCTGCTGCTTCTGATAACTGCTGTAATGCTAATACTGCTGCTGATGCTATTAAAAAGACACTTCCAATATAAATAGCAAGATAAGAAATCATTGTGCCAAATCCAGCTGAATTAGCTAATAAATCTTTCTTTGTAAGATAATATACATATACAGAGTCATCAATATTATTTTCTCTAAATTTGCTAGCTAAATATTCATCACCTTCACTATTTTTATAATTAATATTTAAATATGAATTATATGGTTCCACTCCATTTAAAACTTCATCATTAACTATAAAAGTACATAAATTATTTTCTATCATTTGATTATAAGTAGTCACTTCTATAGACTCTATTTGTGCTGGTAATAATTTTTCTCCGTTTACAACTATTTCAGTATTGTTTTTAGTAGCTTCCATTATATACTTTTTAAAATCTTTTACATCGCTACATACCATATATTTATCATCTGCTAATTTAACTTGTTCTTTTCCTATCATTTCCACAACACTGTTAAACTCTGAAACCTTCATTACTGGTATGTTTTCATTTGAAAATACAGGATAATACTTTTTAGTTTTATTTATAGCCTCTTCAGTAAGAAAATCTCTATAACTATAATCATTATCATATAACTTATACTCTGAATAACTGTTGGCAATACTATCTAAATCTATTCCTTTATTCATAAGTTCTTCTTTTATATCTAACCCTTGATAATTCCAAAAACTAGCATCAAATTGACTTAAATATTTCAAACCTTGGTTTATTGATTTATTTATTCCAAGGCCACCTGATAATGTGCATATAGAAACAAAAAGCATTAAGCATATAAAAGTCATGGAAATAAAGGTTGTATTTATCTTGCTGTTAATTTGTCTTAAGATAAACATATTTAAATTTTTAAAATATTTATTTTTATTACTTTGCATTACTTTTAATAAAAAACCTGAAAGAGCAAAGAAAAATAAAAATGTTCCTAAGGCTCCCATAGCTACGATGATAAATAATGATGATGTAATAATGGCAACACCCATTTTTAACACATAATAATATGCTCCACCTAATAAAGTAATACTTATTATAAAGATAACAACTGATAGCCAAAGATTTCTTACTTTGATATCTTGATTTTTCTTTGCAGCATTTAACAAATCAATTAATTTAACTTTTCTAATAACATTAGAATTAAATAATAAAACTATCAAGTATATTATTGCAAAACATACCAATGTTTTTATAAATGCACTTTTTGAAAAAACAAATTTAAATCTTACAATATCCACTTGAAATAACTTGGCTGTAAATATTGATAACCCTTGCGATAACAATGTTCCTACCACTAAGCCTACAATTAAAGAGAGAATACCTATACATAATGTTTCAATAAATAATATTTTTGAAAGAGTTCCTTTTTCCATCCCTAAAGTCATATATATTCCAAATTCTTTTTTTCTTCTTTTTATTAAATAATTGCTGGCATAAATAATTAAGAATCCTAAGATAGCAGAAATAAATACCGATGCTACGCTCATAACTACATTGACCATTTCGAAGGCACTTTTTTCAGCCTCACTTAAGTTCATCATAATTGTTTGTGATTCTATGGAGTTAAATGTGTAAAATATCGCTACCCCAAATACTAATGTTAAAAAGTAAATTGAATAATCCTTAAAACTTCTTTTTATATTTCTTATTGCAAGTTTAGCATACATCTCCCACATCTCCTCCTAGAAGTGTAATTACATCTATGATCCTATCAAAGAACTTGTTTCTGCTATCATTACCTTTTATAAGTTCATTAAATATCTTTCCATCTTTAATAAACAGTATCCTGTCAGCATAACTAGCAGTAAAAG
The DNA here is from genome assembly GCA_900551385.1 of uncultured Mollicutes bacterium. Taxonomy (GTDB): domain Bacteria; phylum Bacillota_I; class Bacilli_A; order RFN20; family CAG-449; genus CAG-449. Next base: position 2,598 of record URVS01000213.1, read on the forward strand.
CATCATGAGTTACCATCATAATTGTTGCATTTAAATCCTTGTTTAACTTTTCCATACTTTCTAATAATACCTTTGCTGATTTTGAATCTAATGCTCCTGTAGGTTCATCTGCTAATATAAGTGATGGATTAGTTATTATTGCTCTTGCAGCTGCAACTCTCTGCTTTTGTCCACCTGACATTTCATATGGATATTTATTTAAAATATCTTTAATATTTAATTTATCTGCAATAATTTTCTCTGATTTCGATTTAACACTTTCGCCTTTTTCAGTCAAAATTTCTATGTCTTCTCCTGCTTTTATGCTATACACATACTTACTTGCCTTTGCTATTATTTCCTCCTGCTTTTTATACCAATCACATATATATGCCATATCATCTTTGACATACATTTTAATCTTTTCTAACTTAGGTTCAGAAATCTTATTAACCACATCTAATACTGATTTTTCATTATATTTCTTAACAAATTTTTCTATTAATTTACTTTGCTCACATATAGTTTTTAATACTTTCTCTGTATATTCTCTTTGAATTAATTCCGTAGCAAACTTATCTTCCGATTTTTTAAGATATTGCCAATCTGTCTCGCTATCCTTCTTCCAAAAAAATTGACAACAATTTTCTCCTCTTCTTTTTGCATAAATTTTGCCTTCCGGTAATTTTGTTAACTCTTTCAATGCATTCTTCTCAATTGCTGATAATTCATCTAACTTATCTTCAAGTTCTTTTCTAACGTAATCTTTTCCCATGCAATCCCCCCTATTTTTATAATTTTGTTTTTTTGCATTAC
>URVS01000214.1 GCA_900551385.1 uncultured Mollicutes bacterium
ACTTTTTAATGAATTCTACTTGCAATCGTAAGAAGTATATGTTAATATGTATAAGAACTTGAAAAAGATATTTCGTAAATATTACAGAATATAGCAAGGTTATAGGAGATTTATCAGAAAAAGTAACAAATTTAAGACATAAAAAATCTGATATAAAAAGAATTAAGGAAATTATAGATGAATTAAATGAAGATATGGATTCAATTTATGGTGACTTATTAATAGTAAAAGATAAGATAGATTATACAAATAATACTGTAAATTCATTAAAAGAAACTTTATTAAAGCTAAATTTAGGTGAACTTGAAAAAGAATATGCTGAAGTTACAAACATAATTAATTTATATCCAGATAAAATTTCTAATATAAAAGAAAATATCGTAAGATTAGATGAAAAAATAAAAAGCTTAGATAATAATTTTTCAATTCTTCAAAAGAAAATTACAAGAGAAAATAATATATTAGATGTTTATACTAAAGTTTTAGAAAATGAATTAAATTTAAAATATATAAAAGAATTAGATAACCTTACAGTGGAAGAATCTGTAGCATATATTATGAAAAATTACGAAAGCTTTAATATATCTCAAAAAGAAAATACATTATCAAAATTATTTGATGTTTATAATAAATTCAAAGGTGACTTAGGAGATTATTCTTTAAGTTCTGGAGATATTTTTGATAATTATGATGAAAGTGAAGATGAAGAGAGAAATGAGATATTATCAGAAGCAGTAAGAACAGATATAAAAGTTAAATTTAATAGAAAAGTAGTTAGTATATATTCTTTAGTTGAAGAATTAAATGATACTATAGAAGTGCAAAATTTATTAATTAGCAATAAAGAAAGAGAAGTATTTGAAGATACATTAATTAATACGTTAAGTACTAAAATAAATGCTAAAATACATTTGGCAACTTCATGGATTAATCAAATTAATAAATTAATGGAAGATATGAATACATCAAATAAATTCAAGTTAAGTTTAAAGTGGATACCTAAGAAATCAAGCAGTGAGGAAGAATTAGATATTAGAGAGCTTACTAAAATATTAGGAACACCAGATTTTATGAGTGATGAACAAAGAGAGAAGGTATCAAATCACTTTAAGGAAAGCTTAAAGAAACAAAAAAGAATTGCTGAGGAAGATGGAACTATAAGAAGTTATCAAGGGATAATAAGTGATGTCTTAGATTATAGGCAGTGGTTTGATTTTCAGTTATGGTATTCAAAATCATCAGAACCTAAAAAAGAATTAACAGATAATGCCTTCTTTAGATTATCAGGTGGAGAAAAGGCAATGGCAATGTATATTCCATTATTTGCAGCTGTTAATGCTAGATATAATGGTGCAGATAAGAAGGATTGTCCTAGAATAATAGCACTAGATGAAGCTTTTGCAGGTGTTGATGATCAAAATATTGCATATATGTTTGAACTTATTGAAAGCTTAAAGCTAGATTATGTACTTAACTCACAAGTTCTTTGGGGAACTTATGAAAGTGTCAAGAGTTTAGCTATTTATGAGCTTATTAGGCAGGGGGAAGAGGTAGTACTTCCTATAAAATATCATTGGAATGGAAAAGTTAAATCAATGGAAACTAATATAGAAGTATAACAAAATTATATAACTAAAAAATAGGAAGATTTATATGAAAGAATCATTAGATTTAATAAATAGCAACAAGATTTATAAAAAAATATTTTTAGAAGTATATAGTAAATATAAAAAGTATGGAAAAATAACAGGCAGCTTTACTTTAAAAGCTGCCACTACTGAAGAAAGACAAATATTATTTAATTTTGACTCTAAGGCATTGACTGAGGGAAAAGCTAAGATAAAGTGTAGTACAGTAAGAGATTTATTTAATAGAAAATTAAAAGAGTATAGCTTTGAAGAGTTGTTAGTTAAAGTAGTTGGAAAAGAGCTAAAGACTAATAAAGAAGTTAAAGATGAGGAAAAAGAGCAAGAAGAAAAGTTTTATGATGATATATTAAAAGCTAGTGATGATGGTGTTGGTAAACAGTGGTTTATTGAGATTTTAGATAAGAAAAAATATGGATATAATATTATTGTAAGGAAATATAAAAGTGAAATAAGAAATTTAAAAGAATTAAAGAGAAAAATAATTTTAATAATTAATTCACTAAATAAACTTCCATATTTAAATAATGAATATGAAAATATAGCAGTATTTTCAGCAGTAAATACAAAGGATTCTCATTTTTTTGATAGTGATAAATTTACAGGAAGACTATTTATAAAGGCTATATCATTTATTCTTAACAAAGATGATCCTAAAGATATAAATGAAATTAATGAGTTATATTATGAAGTTGGTATATTAAAAGATGAAATATCAAATCATACAACTATTTATGGATTAAATGCTTTTAACATGGATAGTAGTGAAGTTAAAGCAGTTAATAGTTTTAATCTATTTAAGGAACTATTACAAATATCTATAAGTAATTTATTGAAAATAGATTATTTTGAAGCTATAAATAATACAGTTTTTATATTTGAAAATCCTGCAGTTTTTCATAAAATATTAAAGGTGAATGGTGACAATATTTCATTAATTTGTACTAGTGGACAATTAAATTTATCTTCATATATACTTCTTAATAAAATTAGAAATTTAAAAAATATATATTATGCAGGAGATTTTGATCCAGAAGGATTAATGATTGCATATAAGATTAAGAAAAGATACAAAGATAAGGTTAAGTTTTTAAATTACACTAGGGAAAGTTATATAAATACCATGTCTAATAATATTATTGAAGAAAAGAGTATGAGTCAATTAAATAAAATTAATTGTAGTGAATTAGATGAAGTAATTAATGAATTAAGAATAAATAAAAGAGCAGCATATCAAGAATTATTAATAGATGAATATTTGGATTTAATAAAAAAAGTAATAAATTATGACTTTAGCAAACATGATACTACAAAGAGAACAAGCCAAGGTAATAGGTAAATAAGATGAAAAGATATACAATTTTTGCAGGTGTGAACGGGGCAGGAAAAACTTCAATATATGAATCTATTTATTATACTGAAAATAAAGAAGAAAAAAGAATAAATACAGATGAAATGGTAGCATTAATTCTTGTGTATTTTTTATATTTAGGATCTGTTAGATTAAATTGTTGATATACGGTAACAAATAAGGTTGTCCAAATGGAACAACCTTATTTGTTATTTTTTACATGTCCAAAAGAAATGATAACACGATAATAATAATCCCATTAATAAAATAATAGTTTGAGTTATCATCATAGCATAGTAATATTTATTGTTTAAAAATATACGGGACTGTTGAAAGAATTGTGTAATATCAATTCTATCAGCAGTCTTTTTTGTATG
>URVS01000215.1 GCA_900551385.1 uncultured Mollicutes bacterium
TTCTTGTAAAGATAATGAATCTAAATTTTTTAATGAACCTAAATCATTCATTAATAAATTAGCCAATTCTAATGCATCAAGTTTTTTATTGCCTGTACAAATTAAAATAGCAATTAAATCTGCATTTGTAAGAGTTTCAATACCATACAAAAAAGCCTTTTCTCTAGGTCTTTCATTGATTGGTAATTTTTCCATTAATCCCATGTAAATTTAAATCCACCAGGTAAAGTAACTGAAGCACCTTTTTCAGACATAAAAATCTTATAAATTATAACTGCGACTAACGCTGCTAACATTACAGTCATAATTGCCATAATGGTTAATTCACCTCCTTTAATTTCATTCATTTGAAAATCATTTAATTCTTTCATAATAAAACCTCCTATTATATAAATTGTCTTTTTTTCGAAAAATTTATAAAAAAGTTTTATTTTTTTAAAAAAGCGATATTTTCAAGTAATGTATAATGGATTCTTATTGAAGAATTATCATTATTATAATTAAAATTTAAAATCATTTCATTTTCTATTTTTTCATCACTAGTAAATTCTTTAGCAATTAAATATCTAGCTTTATTAACAAAATAAGAATAAATTTCACTTTCTTCACGATTATTTGTTTGTTCTTTTAATTCGATAGTTTGCCAAGTATTAGCGTATACTTTACCAAATGCACCTATATATATTTGTTTATCATTTAAATATAAATAATCATCAATTAATAAACTATCTTTTTTTACATAATCATTAGTTTTATATAAAAAATTACCAATTTCTATATCTACATATTTTATAATCCCACTTTTTTTAGCGTAATATTTACCTGTATCTTGAACATGGTTATTTTCTTTTTCTTTTAGATAATAAGTGATATTTAAAACAGTACCACTAATTTTATAATCTAAATTTTCTATTTCAAAATGATTTTCTAAAAATGTATTTTTAAAATTAGATAAACTTTCTTCATTAGGAATTTTCTTCATTGGTTTAATATTTAATTCATTTAAAGTTAATCTAATTTCTTCATTTATTTTTGTATTATTTCCATATATATTTATTTTAAATAATAAAGTTGATAAAAAGCAAAAGAAAAATATACTAATTATTAAACTAATTAAAGTAATTTTTTGAATTAAACGATTTTTTATAATAAAAAATAATCCTTGTGTTTTTAATATTTTTGCGCCATAAAATACTTTTTTAAATTTTAAATTATCTTTAACATCTATTTTTAAATGATAAGTATATTCATCAATTTTCTTTAATTCTAAAACTCTTATTCTATTTTGTTTTATTTTAATAATTAAACTTTCAGTAGAATATGCTTTTACTTCATAAATATAATAATTATTCATTTTTTAAATCTATTTCCTTAACAGTTCCTTGAATATATAATTCGCAATCAGTTAATTGAATAATTAAAAGATTTTCTCCATAAATTTCTAAAATTATTTTTTCTAATTCAATAATAATTAATTGATTTTCGTTCATTTTATAAGTAGGGCCTTTTTCTCTTGCTTTTATTTGAAAATTAAAATGAGGGATAGTAACTTCTTTACCATCGATTAAATCTTTCATATTTTGATTAAATAAATCAACATCTAAAGCATTTAAAGCTTCTAAATCAGGTTCACCATTTTCATCAAGTGGTGTTTCTTCTTTTGATAAATAATAATCGTCTAAAGATATTCTAATTGGCTCAATTCCGTATGAAAGTAATTCTGTTTTTAATCTATTTGAGAATGTTGTTTTTCCACTTGAAGAAGGACCAGCAATACAAATTAAACGAATAGAGTCTAATTGAGATTTAATAATTCTTCCTAAATCAGAAAGCATATTATTATGTCTAGCTTCACATAAATTAATAAAATCTACATCTCCAGACGTTTCTACATGATGATTAATTTTAGTAACAGTATCAGTTTTAACCATACTTGCCCAATCATAAGATGCGTCAAGAGTTTTACCAAATTTTGGAGATGGTTCAAAATCAGGAATTTGTCCTTTTAATTCACAACGTGGATATTGAATAATAAAACCATTTTGATAAAGTTGTAATTTATAATTAGTTATATAACCAGTTGAAGGTGCCATATAACCATACATATAATTATGATAACCATTACAAAGAGTAAAATGTACTGTTTTTTCAGGACGATATTTTAATAAATCAATTTTATCAGGCATATTAAATAATCTATAAATATCATCAGCTTCATCATTGGAAACAATTTTTCTTACAAATGGATAATCTGCTTTTATTATTTCATCAATTTTATTTTTTAATTTATCAAGTTTTTCTTGTGACCAAACAAAATCTTTATTAAGAATTAAACCATATATCGATCTTGATTCATAATAAGAATATTTTAATTGTAAAGAAGGATTAATTTCATATAAAGCCATGGCAATAATATAACGTAAAGAATTTTCATAAATATGCATAGCTTCTTCATCTAAAATATCTAAAAATTCTACTTCAGAATCATAATGAACATCATAAGTTAATTCTCTTAAACGATTATTAACTTTTGCACATAAAAATTTCTTTTTGTTTTCTTCTGGAATTAAGTCCAAAAGTTTAACTTTATGATCAAATTCTTTTGTTTGACCTAAATAATTTATTTTAAACATTAAACCACCCTTTCTAAGATGTCAGTATTTATATAATAACTAAAAAAATAAAGTAAATCAAGATGCCTATTTTTTCTAAAAATTGCATATATTTTAATGATATGGGGAATATTAAGAAAAATATGATAAAAAAATCCTTGCATATTAAGTAAAACTTTGTTATTATTACTAAGCAAGTCAATCGCAGGGTAGAGCAGTCTGGTCAGCTCGTCGGGCCCATAACCCGGAGGTCGGAGGTTCAAATCCTCCCCCTGCAACCAATTTTAAAAAGACTAAAAATTTACTTGCATTTATCTAATTTATCTTAGATAATATAATGGTCTTATGGACCAATGGTGTAGCGGTTAACATGTCTCCCTGTCACGGAGAAGATCGCGGGTTCGATTCCCGTTTGGTCCGCCATTGTGGCCCGATAGCTCAGTCGGTAGAGCAGAGGACTGAAAATCCTCGTGTCGCTGGTTCAATTCCTGCTTGGGCCACCATTTAGGTGATTTAAAAAAGTATGCGAAAGCATATTTTTTTTTGAGGATTTTCAGTCCTCAGAATTAATTTACTAATGATTTATAAAAAGTAATTTTAAGTCATAAAATTTGTTATAATATATAATATATTATTTTAGAGGAAGAAATATGGAAAACGAACGATTAGAATTAAATAAAAATTTAGCTCAAATGCTTAAAGGTGGAGTTATAATGGATGTTACTACTCCTGAACAAGCAAGAATTGCTGAAAA
>URVS01000216.1 GCA_900551385.1 uncultured Mollicutes bacterium
TGTCGGCATAAAATTGCAAGTGAAGAAGCCATATTTTCATTTTGAATTAAGATATCTTCACTAACATTTAATTTAGTTGGAGCAAAATTCCAAATAGCTTTAACTCCTGCTTCAACTAATTTATCACATACTTCTTGAGCAAATTGATGTGGAACAGTAATAATACCAATATGAATTTCATTCTTTTTACAGAATTCTTCTAAAGTATCTAATGGTAATATTTCAATATTATTAATTTTAGTAAACAATAAATCCTTTTTTACATCAAACGCTTTTACAATTGATAAACCATATTCATTAAATCCATTATAATTTAATAAAGCTCTTCCTAATGAACCTACTCCAACAAGAACAGATCTATTGTTTTGATCAACGCCTAAAAACAATTCAAAATCATTTAATAATTCATCTATTTCGTAACCTACTTTAGGTTTACCACCACTTCTAGAAACAATTGCTAAATCTTTTCTAACTTGTACATCATTTAAATTCAATTTTTTAGCAATAGTAGTAGATGAAACAAATTTTTCTCCTTCTTTTTGAATCTTTTTTAAATATTCTATATAAAAAGGCAATCTTTTTAATGTGTTTTTTGATGCATACTTATTCTTCATATATTCTATTTTAACTCATTTAAAAATTTTATCAATGTTATTTTTTTTAATATTTAGTAAAAAAATATATATTTTGCAATAATTATATACTCCAAGGATTTAAATTTGTAGAACAATATTCAGCCATTTGATATATATCTTCTTTTAAATTGTTATTTATCCAATAAACTAATGCGTTAGCAATACCTCCAGACCAAATTAATCTTTGATATTTTTTTTCAATTGGAATATTTTCATCTTTTAAAACCATTTCATTAAGCATATATAAATATTTATTAATAAATCCAGCATTAAATATTAATTTTAATTCATTAGAATTCTCTTTTACTAAGAAAAAAAATTTAACATACCAATCATAAGAAGTATTTTTTCTATAAGGTGAACCAACTTGTATTAATAATTTTGTATTTAAATCTATCACTATTTCTTTTAATAAATCATTTTTAGTTTGAAAATTATTATAAAAAGCTGTCCTAGACACTCCAGCTTTATTACATAACAATGTTATACTTATATTTTCATAATTCATTTCATTCATTAGAATAATTAATGCTTTTTTTAAACTATTCTTAATTTCTTCATTTAATTCAAAAGCATATTGTTTTAATCCTTTTAATTTATTTACATTATTTACATTTACTTTATTTTTGTTTTTAGTGTTGTTATTCATCTTGAAATTAAACCTTTCTTTGCTATAATGCTAACGTAAAAGACAATTGTCTTTATCGTTATTATAACAAAGAGAGGTAAAAATGAAAATAAAATTAATTACAGATACAGGGGCAGATTTACTCGATGAAGAAATAATTAAAAATAATATACTTGTTGTCAACCTAACAGTGACATTTAATAATATAGAATTTAACGATACTTTAGATGTTTTTTGGAACAATTTAATTGATGGACAAATTAGTAAAACATCTCAACCAAGTCCACAAGCATTTATTAATGCTTTTTCATCTATAAAAAATGATGAAATAGGTTTATATATTTCTTTATCATCAATGTTATCAGGAACATATCAAACTGCAATGATGGTAAAAGAACAAAATAATTATGATAACATTTATATTATCGATTCAAAATTAGCATCTATTGGACAAAAAGAATTAGTAAATAAAGCTCTTGAATTAATTAATAAAAATTTAGAAATCAATCAAATTGTTGATGAATTAGAATTATTTAAAAGTAAAATAAAATTAATTGCAGCTTTAGATAGTTTAAAATATTTAGCTAGAGGTGGAAGAATTTCTAAAACTGTAGCTAATTTTGCTAATATCTTAAATTTAAAAGTTATTATTTCTGTAACTAATGAAGGCATAAAATTATTATCTAAAGCTATTGGTAATAATCATGCTACAACAAAATTAATTGAATTTATCAACAAAGAAGATATTAATAAAGAATATAAAATTATTCCAATTTATTCTTACGATAATAAAAATTGTCAGAATTTTATAAATAAATTAAACAATAATTTAGTTGATAAAAAAATGTACCCTATTGGTAGTACAATTGGAACTCATATAGGTCCTTATGCGTTTGGAGTGGTATTCGTTGAAAACTAAATTTGTAATTATTAATTAAACCAAATTAATAACAAATATTTTATATTTTCATATATACAATTTGTGAGGTTATTATGAAAATTAAAAATATATTACTAATTCCTTTTCAACATTGATTTATTAATTTTGCTAATAATGTTAAAACATGAATTCCAATAAAACGCAAGATAGCTTTACCTTATTTTCTATATAATACGCAGGATTGTTTTCATCAAAATTTCCAACAAAACGCAAGATTATTATCATTTTTTTAGATAATACGCATTTTTCATTCAATTTTTTTTAAATCTATAAAAAGTTCTAAAAACGGACAAACTAATTATATATTTGGTTCTAAAAACGGACAAATTAATAAAATATCGGTTGTAAAAACGGACAAGATGTAATAATATGATTTTATAAAGGAGCTAAATATTATGTTTAGAAAAGCAAAATCAAAACTAATAGATTGGAAAAATAACAGTAAAAACGCATTACTCGTTACAGGTGCTAGACAAGTTGGAAAAACATTTATTATTAGAGAATTTTTAAAAGAAGAAATTGGAGAAGATAATTTTATTGAATTTAATTTATATGAAAATGAACTAGCCAAAAAAACTATTGATAATTCTTTAAATAGTGAAGATTTATTATTTAGATTATCCGCACTTGCTAATAAACCAATGATAAAAGGTAAAACAGTAATCTTTTTAGATGAAGTACAAGTATGTACAAATATTATAACCGCTATTAAATTTTTAGTAAGCGAAGGCTCTTATAGATACATTTTAAGTGGTTCTTTACTTGGTACTGAACTTAAAGACATAAAATCAATTCCTGTTGGATATATGAGCACTTTTCAAATGTTTCCATTAGATTTTGAAGAATTTTTAATTGCTAATAATCTTAATACCACTGTAATAAAAAAATTAAAAAATAATTTTGATACTTTAACTCCTGTAGATGATATCATTCATAGTAAGCTAATTGATATGTTTCATTTATATTTAATCGTTGGTGGAATGCCAGCTGTTGTAAAAAAATATTTAGAAACAAATAATTTAAAAGATGTAGTAGAAGAACAAAATAATATTAATAGCTTATATAGACAAGATATCAGTAAATATGATCAAGAAAATAAACTATACATTAAAGAAATATTTCCTTATTAGCT
>URVS01000217.1 GCA_900551385.1 uncultured Mollicutes bacterium
AAACAAATGTCTTGATTATTATTTTTATATAAGTTATATGTATTTCGGAATAAAAGATTATAAAAAAAAATATGAATATGCAACAAAGGGAATAAGTTTGGCATTAAAATATAATGATTTTATTAATCTTGGATATTTGTATTATAGCCGGTTTGTTGCAAATATTTGTTTAGAATGTCCGGATGCAGCTTTGAAAGATTTAGATAATAGTTTTTATATAATGAAATTGCAAAATAGAACAGATTATTTAAAAAAAGTTTTATCTGAAGATACAGTTACATATAATATTAAACTAGATATTTCAAGATACTTGTAGTGAATTTGCTTCAATAGCTGTTTTGCCATAGATGTATCTGGCGAAATGGAGGTAAAATAATAAAAAGTACGCTTTTAATTATTTTAAGGAGGAGCGAAAATGAATAAAACAAATGAGCATGATGAAGAAATTGTTTTTGAAGAAGAGGAAATGGAACTGGAAGATAAAATGGTTTACACCATTCCAAGAAGATCTTAAAACAATGTTATCTATGAATAAAGCCGTCTTCTTATGAAGATGGCTTTATTAGAAGTAAAAGAGAAGGAATTTGAAATGTATGATATTTTACTGATTAATCCAATAAACCATTATGGTGTTGCATCAAATCCATTGGGTTTGCAAATTTTAACTAGTATCTGTAAGCAAAACAATTATAATGCAAAACTTTTAGATTTATCATTATTACATAAACAAGAAGGATTTTTGTTTACTGATGACATTTTTAATTGGATTGAAGAAAAAATTAAACAATATCCCGCAAAATATTATGGTATTTCAGTAATGAATGGTACGTTTATTTGGGGGATTACAATAGCTAAAATTATAAAAAAAATAGAACCTGAAAGCATCGTTTTTGTAGGGGGACCGCAAGCTACAGCATTAAAAGAAAAAATTTTTGATGTTTGTCAATGGTTTGATTATTGTCTTTTGTATGAAGGTGAAACTACAATTGTTAATTTTTTGGCATATCTAGAAAAACAAACTCTTGATATTCCATGTAATGTAATAAAAAAGAATAATACTTGTTACAGGTATCAATTAACATGTGAGAATATAAATAATATTCCCGCAATAGATTATTCAGACTATTATAATGCAAGAATTATAGATGTCGAAGTTGGGCGTGGATGTCCTTATAGTTGCTATTATTGTTCTGCTAAAAGTTTGGTAGGGCATAATATACGATATAAAAACATTGAATGCATATTACAAGAAAGTCAAAATGTGTATAATAATATGAATAAGTCCACGCGTAAATACATTAATTTTAATCATGATAATTTCTTATCAAATCGAAAAAATTTTAAAGAATTTGTATCGAAAAAAATAAATGAAAATTATAATTTCCCATATGGATGTGAAGGGCGTATAGATGCAATTGACGATGAAATTATAAATGATTTATCAGATTCTAATTGTGTATACATCTTTGTTGGGTTAGAGAGTGGGTCTAAACGAATACAGAAAATTGCAAAAAAGAATTTAAATTTGGATAATATAAGCGAAAAAATAAAAAAAATTACAAGTAAAGGAATATTCTTTGAAACTAATTTTATAATAGGTTTTCCAGAGGAAACGCTTGATGATTTGTATGATACAATTAAATTAGCTTCCAAATTAGCGTGGTTAGATACAAATATAAGGATATCATATTCGTTTATGAGCCCTGAACCAGGATCAGAAGTGTTTGAAAAGACTAGTTTGGAAAACTGTTTAATGGTCAAAACAGATGGTACATATTTGGATTTAGAGAAGTCAGGTTTTAATATGGAAAAATTTCCCACGCTTTATTTTAATCATTTGTATACCATAAAAAATCCTAATTATGATGTATTATATTACGTGCATTGTGCATCTATTTTTTTCCCTATGTTATATAAATATCAAATAGCTACATATATCATGTTCAATTTAAAACATAAAAATATATGTAAAGTTTTTGAACAATTAGATCAGTTTTCAGCTGAAGAAGAAGCAATTTTATTCTTTTATGAAAAATACAAAGGAGAGTTATCATTAATTGAACAAGAGCTTATAACTTATGAAATAAATATGAATAGGATATTTGAAAACAAGATTCAAGAGTATTCACAGGAATATAGTTACTCTATACAAAAAATATATAGAGAAGTAAAGCAAGATAAAAGGAATTTCTTGAAGATAAATGATTATAAAAAAAGTCCTACAAAGATTGTGAAAAAATGAAAGATAATAAAGAAAAAAATTTATATTTATATGTAATATACACGACATTAAGTTCGATTTCGCTGACAAGAGGGATTTATTTAGTGTATTTACAACATAAGGGATTATCTATTCAAGATATTGCATTATATGCAATTGTGTTAAATATTTCAACTACTTTATTTGAAATACCAACAGGAATAATAGGAGATAGGTTTGGAAGAAAAAATTCTTTGATTATAGGATGTAGTTTATTAGCTATTCAATCATTTATAATGGTTAATGTTGAAAGTCCTATAGCATTTATAGTACTAGCAGGAGTAGAAGGATTTGCATATACTTTTATTTCCGGTTGTGATGGAGCATTACTTTATGATATTTTAAAAAATAATAATTTAAGTAATCAATACTTAAATATAAATTCAAAGTTATTAGCATTACAATCATTGATAGTAGGAAGTTCTATTTTTGCTGGTGGAAAATTAGCTACATATTCTTGGAAATTGATTTACTATATGCAGGCGTTTGTAATGCTGTTGGCAATAATATTTATAATAAACCTTAAGGAGGATAGACAGAAGGGGAAAAATATTTCTTATAAATTACCTTATAAAAAACATATTTTGTCAAAGATATTTTTCGTATTTTTATTAGGATCTAGTATTGTTGATGGTATGTTTTGTGGTTATTATAATATGAATCAATTGTTTTTACACCGTATAAATGTAAGTGTTTCATTTATTGGTCTCTTTTTTTCGGCATCATATTTTATTAATTCAGCATCATATTTTTTGGTTGGAATTATGTTAAAAAAGCTAAATAGGAAACAAATATTTATATATGGATTGTTTATACAAAGTGTTTTTTTCTTTATGCTAGTTAATACAAAGAATTCTATCGTATTTTTAATAATTACAATAATTGCTTGCTTTTTGCCAGAAATTTTATTTGCTATTTCAGATAGTATTATACAAGATAAAATTAGTTCAGAAAACAGAGCGACCATATTATCAATTGTATCATTACTACGTACGGGAACGACAGCCATTTGCTATGGAATTATGGGTAAGGTATTTAATCAAGTTTCTTTGCAAATTTTTTTTGAGGGATTAG
>URVS01000218.1 GCA_900551385.1 uncultured Mollicutes bacterium
GGATATTATGATAAAATAAATACTGTTATAGAATTAATTTTAAAAAATGAAAAGTGTATTAATAGAGATATAATTTTAAATTATAGTTTATTATATGGAATATGTCCTTTTGAATGTCAATTAGATGTTTCTAGTTATTGTGATATAATAATTTGTGATTACAATTATGTTTTCGATCCTTTAGTGTATTTAAAAAGATTTTTTGATGATTATAAAAAACCATATTTTGCTTTAATTGATGAAGCTCATAATTTAGCAGAAAGAACTAAATCAATGTATACAATAGCTTTAGAAACAGATAAATTAATTGCTTTAAAAACATCTTTCAAACATTATCGTACTATTACATTAAAAAAAGCTATTAATCGTCTTTTATTAGATATTGATAATATTAATGATAAAAATAATCAATATAACATGCTTAATCAAGATTATCCTTTAAAATTTTATAATGATTTAGAAACATTATTTTCATCTATGCAAGATATTTTAAAAGATCATAATGAATATGTTAATGATGAATTTGATGAAGTATTTAAAATGGTTATTAGGTTTATGAAGATTCATGATTATATTGATGAGAATTTTGTTTTTTATATAGAAAATAATTATGGAAATTCTTTGTGTTATATACGTTTAGTTGATCCTTCTAAAATTATAAAAAATACATTAAAAAAGATTAGAGGAAGTGTAATATTTTCTGCAACATTAACTCCAATAGATTATTATATTAATACTTTAGGAGGTAACAATGAAACTCCTTATTTAAGATTAAATTCTCCTTTTGAACAAAAAAATCTTTGTTTACTTGTAAGAAATGATATTTCTACTACTTATAAAGATCGTGAAAAATCATATTCATATATTGCTGAATCTATTAAAGCAGTAATTAGGGCTAAAATAGGTAATTACCTAGTTTTCTTTTCTTCATATCAATATTTAAATAATGTATTAGAATATTATCAAATTGAAGATGAAAAAGTTATTATTCAAGATAAAGATATGAATATTAATCAAAGAGAAGAATTTTTAGCTAATTTTAAAGATAATCCAACATCAACCACTATAGGTTTTGCAGTTTTAGGTGGAGTATTTTCTGAAGGCATTGATTTAATTCATGATCGTTTAATTGGTGCAATTATTGTTGGAGTGGGATTACCTCAAGTATCTTTTGAAAGAGATTTAATTAAAAATCATTATGATAATTTAGGTATTTCAGGTTTTGATTATGCTTATACTAATCCTGGCAAAAATAAAGTTATGCAAGCTGCTGGAAGAGTTATTAGAAGCGAATTAGATAAAGGAGTAGTTTTATTAATTGATCAACGCTTTACCTATATGAAATATAAAGATATGTTTAAAACAGAGTGGTCTCATTATAAAATAGTTCGTTCAAGTAATGATATTACATCTATCTTGAATGATTTTTGGAATAAATAAATTATTAATGCTTGAATATAGATATTAAATAAGTGAAAATATTATTTGGAAATGAGGGTGAATTATGCGTAAATATTCATTAGATCATATTAGAAATTTTTCTATTATTGCTCATATTGATCATGGTAAATCAACATTAGCAGATAGAATACTTGAATTAACTGGTGCTATAGAAAAAAGAGAAATGAAAGATCAAATCCTTGATTCTATGGATTTAGAAAGAGAAAGAGGAATTACAATTAAACTTAATTCTGTTTCTTTAAATTATCACGCTAAAAATGGAGAAGATTATTTATTTAATTTAATTGACACTCCAGGTCATGTTGATTTTACTTATGAAGTAAGTAGATCTTTAGCAGCTTGTGAAGGTGCTTTATTAGTAGTTGATGCTACTCAAGGGGTAGAAGCTCAAACTTTAGCTAATGTTTATTTAGCTATTGATAATGATTTAGAGATTATTCCTGTTATTAATAAAGTAGATTTACCTTCAGCTGACTTTACAAGAACTGCTTTAGAAATTGAACAAACTATTGGTCTAGATTGTTCTACTGCTATTGGTGTATCTGCTAAAACTGGATTGAATGTTGATCAAGTTCTTGAAGAAATAGTTAATAAAATTCCATGCCCTAGAGGAGATGAAAACGCTCCTGTACAAGCTTTAATATTTGATTCATTTTATGATTCATATCGAGGGGTTGTAGCTCAAATTAGTGTTAAACAAGGAACAATAAAAGTTGGTGATCATATTGTAATGATGTCTAATGGATATACTTATGAAGTTACTGAATTAGGTATAAGAAAGCCTACTGAAGAAAAAGTTGATAAATTATATGCCGGTGAAGTTGGTTATGTAGCAGCTTCTATTAAAGAAATTGGTCACGTTAGACCAGGTGATACCATTACAACTAAAGAAAATCCAGCTTTAGAAGCTCTACCAGGATATAGAAAAATGAACCCTATGGTTTATTGTGGACTTTATCCATGTGATTCAAAAAAATATGGTGATTTAAAAGATGCTTTAGAAAAATTATCTTTAAATGATGCATCATTGCATTTTGAACCTGAAACATCTCAAGCATTAGGATTTGGTTTTAGATGTGGATTTTTAGGCTTATTACACATGGATGTTGTTCAAGAAAGATTAGAAAGAGAATACAATATTGATTTAATTTTAACTGCTCCAAGTGTTATTTATCATGTATTTTTAACTAATGGAGAAATGGTTAGTTTAGATAATCCATCAAAAATGCCAGAAGCTACTTTAGTTGATAGAATAGAAGAACCATTTGTTTTAGCTAAAATCATGACTCCTAAAGACTATGTTGGCCCAATTATGAATTTATGCCAAGATAAAAGAGGTATTTATCAAGATATGGAATATATTGATGAAACTAGAATGATTATCACTTATTTATTACCTCTAGCGGAAATTGTTTATAATTTCTTTGATAAATTAAAATCATATTCTAAAGGATATGCTTCTTTTGATTATGAAAAAGGAAGATACAATTTAGCTTCTTTCGATTTACATCAAGCCTGTGAGAATTATTTCTATGCATTGCGTTTAGTTCATACCCTGAAAAACAGCAAGCAACACAACCTGTCAAAACTGTTAGGTGCAACCCATAAATATTCGCCCGAATTACAGAAAGTCTTTCCCTGCAAGCCGAAGGAAGAAAAACGATTAAGTGAACTACTCCGCCTGGCCTATGTAGAAGCAAGGTATAATTCTAAATTCGTTGTCACCAAGGAGGAGATAGAAGCATTATTTCCTAAAGTGGAAAGGTTGCGCGATATTACCGAAGAAATCTGTAAATCCCAAATAGAAACGTACAGGCAGATGGGGCAATAGTTATAGATATATTCGTATATTTACACTATAAAA
>URVS01000219.1 GCA_900551385.1 uncultured Mollicutes bacterium
AGAAATGAATAAATTAGTTGTAGCAACTTCTGATGCTCATTATTGTAGACCTGCTCAAAAAGAATTTAGAGATGTATATATATACGCAAAAGCAGTAGGTGGTACTAGACACCCACTTAATCCAAATAGAAGAGATAGACAAAAACATTATGAAAATCCTGATCAACATCTTCGTTCCACTGATGAAATGCTTAATGAATTTAGTTTTTTAGGTGAAGAAAAAGCTAAAGAAATTGTTATAACTAATACTAATAAAATATGTGATATGATTGATGAATTATATCCAATACATAAAGATACTTATCCACCATCAATTAAAGATTGTGATAAAATTTTGATCGATAGAGTTTATTCTAAAGCTCATGAATGGTATGGTGATCCATTACCAGAATTGATTGATGATCGATTGAAAGCAGAATTAAATGGTATTATTAAACATGGTTATGCTGTTCAATTTTATATTGCTTCAGAAATTGTTAGAAGAGCAAATCAAGATGGATATATTGTTGGTTCAAGAGGATCAGTTGGTTCAAGTTTTGTTGCGACTATGGCAGATATTACTGAAGTTAATGCTTTACCACCTCATTATCGTTGCCCTCATTGTAAACATTTTGAATTAGTTAATGATCCAAATATTAAATCTGGATATGATTTACCTGATAAAAATTGTCCAAAATGTGGACATAAAATGATTCAAGATGGACAAAATTTACCTTTTGCTATTTTTTTAGGATTTAATGCTGAAAAAGTTCCTGATATTGATTTAAATTTCCCTGGTGATTATCAAGGAAGAGCTCATTTATTAACTAAAGAATTTTTAGGTGATTCTGGTAACCAAGCATTTAGAGCAGGAACAATAGAAACTGTCGCAGAAAAAACTGCTTATGGTTATGTTTTAGGTTATTTTGAAACTTGTTATAAAATGACTGATGAACAAATTAGAAAAATACCTAATGCTGAAAAAACTCGTATTGCTTTAGGGTGTCAAGATGTTAAAAGAACAACAGGTCAACACCCAGGAGGCATTATTGTTATTCCAGCTGGTTATGAAGTATATGATTTTACTCCTTATCAATATCCTGCTGATGATTTAAATGCAACATGGTTTACTACTCATTTTGATTTCCATGCAATTCATGATAATGTTTTAAAATTAGATTTACTTGGACATGTTGATCCTATTGCTTTAAAATTCTTAGAAAACATTACTGGAATTAAACCAACTGAGATTCCTTTAAATGATATGGTAGTTGATTCTATTTTTGGTTCTAGAGAAGCTTTAAAATGTTCTTCAAATTATATGAATGAAACAACAGGTGCTTTAGGTTTACCCGAATTTGGAACTGCTTTGACTAGACAAATGCTTGAAGAAATTAGACCTAAAACTTTTGCTGACTTAGTATTGATTTCTGGATTAAGCCATGGTACTGATGTTTGGGCTGGTAATGCTCAAGATTTATTAAGAAATAAAATATGTGGTGTTGATGGAATTATTGCTTGTAGAGACGATGTTATGCTTTATTTAATTGCTCATGGAGTAAATAATTCAGTAGCATTTAAAACTATGGAATCTGTTAGAAAAGGTAAAAAGATACCTAAAGAATATATGGAAGAAATTGTTAAATGTGGAGTACCAGAATATTATATTGAATCCGCTAATAAGTGTAAGTATTTATTTCCTAAAGCTCATGCTATTGCTTATGTTACTATGGCTGTTAGAATTGCTTGGTTTAAAGTTCATAAACCTCTAGCGTATTATGCATGTTTTTTCTCTACTAGAGCAAAACAATTTGATTTAAAAGCTATGACTGGTGGAATTCAAGCAATTATTAATACTTTAGAGAATATTAAAAATAAAAAAATGAAGAAAATTCAAACACCTAAAGATGAAGAAATTGAAAAAACACTTCATATTGCTTTAGAAATGTATGAAAGAGGATATAAAATTTCTAATATTGATTTATATAAATCAGACGCTACAAAATTTGTTGTTGATGAAGCTAGTAATTCAGTTATTGCACCATTTACTGTTATTGATGGGCTTGGTGAAGGCCCTGCTCAAAGTGTGGTTGAAGCTAGAACTCGTCCATTTGTTTCGCAAGAAGACTTGGCAATAAGAACAAAATTAAATTCTCAAAATATAGAAAATTTAAGAAAATTAAAAGTTTTAGATAATTTACCTGAAGAAGATCAAGTAAGATTGTTCTAAAACGTATATAAAAAATATATAACTCTACTCCCAGTAGAGTTCAGTCTCTAAACTCGAGACACTTACTTTCTTCCATAATTCAGCAATATTCTATATTATATGCTTGTGATAAATATCTCATGGTGTTAGCGAGAATATCTGATAAGACTTCTCTCTTAGAAAGTTCCTTACTTCACAACTCTAAGGGATTGATGAGAATTTTTTCCGCTTGTCTAAGAGGACATTATGAGATAATCACTAATTAAAAAAGAGAAATATTAAATGGATCAAAAAATATCAAAATTCTTAATTCAACTTAGAATATGTAAAGGCAATACACAAAATGATTTAGCTAATTATTTAAATGTTTCCAATAAAACTATTTCAAAATGGGAAAATGGTGTTTCATTACCTGAAACAAATTATATACCTCAAATTGCTGAATATTATAATGTTTCATGTGATGAATTATTAAATGGAAATTATGTTAGTAAAGAAATAATTAGTAAAAAAACTATTTTGTCTATTTTTATTATAATTGCAACAATTATGTTTTCTTTTGTTGTTCATTTTATAACTTATTTATGTTTAATTAATGATGATTTAAGATTATTTAAAATAATTGTATTTATATCATTAGCAATAAGTATAGTTAGCGCTATTGGTGGATTTATATTTTTAAAAAGATCTACTAATATTTTAAAAATTTTGTATATATTGTATTTTACTATATCAATATTAAATGCAATTATATTTATCTTAGAATATGTTTTAATCATTATTTAAATGATTGACATTTATCAATATTTTTAATAATATACAAATGCTTGGGGCTGTAGCTCACCTGGGAGAGCGTCTCCATGGCATGGAGAAGGTAGCGAGTTCAAGTCTCGTCAGCTCCACCATAAGAAAAGAATAGGTTTGATACAAAGTAAATAGCGTATCAAGCCTTTTTTGTACTTAAAATGGCTATTTTTTTGCGACATTTTCAGTTTTTTTGAGCCTTTTGTGGTAAAATAACATTATATTTAGAATACTATACAGGAGTGATTGGTTTGCCAGAATTAGATGAAAAAGAAGGCTCTCCAAACTTCCGCGGGGTTAGAGTAGTCAAAAAAGCATAACAACGCGGGG
>URVS01000220.1 GCA_900551385.1 uncultured Mollicutes bacterium
AAGCATTTTCTTCTAATAAAATTTTATGGTATTGTTCTTTAAATTTATAATGATGAACTAATCTTAAAACAAATCCATCAAACAAATCATCATTTAAAAAAGGTGCTAAATTAAAAATTAAGATAATTAACATAACTGTAGCCATTATATATTCAATATAAATTAACATTCTTAAGCCAATTTCTTGAACTAACAAATGAGAACCTACAATCATTAAAGCAGTAATAATACTAGAAAAAATACTTCCTCCTAATAAATATAAACTTAAACATGATTTATTACTTTTTGGAGCCATAAGTGTTTTTCCACCATAATTTTCAAATTTAGTAAATTTAAAAGAAGTTTTATTATCTTTATTTTTAATAAAAGTAAAGCCAAATAAATAAATATAAATTAAATTATATCCTGCTATTTTACCAAAAATCAATTTTCCTAATTCATACAAAATTGTGCCTAAAATATAACCACAAATTATAGCCAAAATTGCATATCCATAAGGTTCTTTCCCAAAAGCATTTCCTGCATTAGAAAATATTGCTTGGCCCATAAAATATGACAATATCAATACTATAATCCACACATATAAAGATTGATTACGATATTTATTAACATTTTTGTTTTCTTCCATAAGTAAGCCTCCAAAGAGTCAACAATTAAGTAAATTATGTGACCCATGCATCTAATTTACTACTTACGTATAAATAATATACACTATTTTTATTATCTTTTAAATACTATTTATTAATACAATCTTCTTTAAATTTAAATTTCATAACAAAAATAATGATAATTCCTATTAATTGAATTCCTCCTAATAACAAATAAAAATTATTAATACCTAACAAAGAATAAATTTTTGTTCCAAATAGAGTCATTAACCCATTAACTAAAGATAAGGCTATCGTTAATAATGAAATTGCTTTAGTAATTAATTTATTAGAAACAATTTTTCTTAAAATTAATATATGAACTGATAAAAATCCACCCCAGCCAATTCCTCTTAAACAAGCAAAACTAATTAGAAATGGCAAAGGTAAATCTAAACCTAACAATAATGATCTTAAACATAAAATAATAACTGATATTTTTAAAAACATAACATAATATTTTTCTTTTAAAAATTTAGTAGACAATATTAAAACAAAAATTTCTAATAAGACTTCACTAGCAAATACTAAAGAATATTGATATTCTTGAATATTTGCTTCTAATAAACGACTAAATAAATATGAATCTGCTACATTACTACACCCAATAATTAAAACATACGCGATAAAATATAAAATAAATGTTTTATTAGAAATAGTTTCTAAAAAAGTAACTTTTTTCTTTTCTTCACTTGTAACATTTTCGAGAGGTTTAATAAAAAACCATAAAATTAAACAAATAAGATTTAAAATTAACGCAATTAAAAAGATATAAACATAATTATTTTTAAATAACGAAATTAAACCTGCTCCTACAATTAAAGCAAACAAATATCCACATGAACCCATATATCTAATTGATTGATATGGCACATTTTCTTCTTTAGAATAAGTCGAGCCAATTCCATCTTGCATACTAAAACATGGTGAATTAAATAAACCAAATAAAATTGTTGATATTAATAAAGTAACAAAATCATTACCAATAGTAATAAGCAATAACATTGCTATACTTTCTAAAGAAATAATAATTTTTACTAATAATAAATTTTTCTTTAAATTCTTAGAAAATAATCCCCAAATAAAATTACCAATTAAAGCACAAAAAGGAATTACACCTAATAAAACACCATATTCAAAAGAAAATCTATCTATTTTAGAAGCAAAAAACATGCTTAAATATCCGCTGAAAAGCGCATCAACAAAAAATTTAATAAAATAAATAATTTTTAAATAATTACTTTGTTTTTTCATGTTTTTTCAAAATACAATTAATAATAATATCACTTACTTTATATATAATCATTGAAATAACCACCACTACTACAAGTGTTATCCAATTTTTAGTATTTAATTCACTAAAATGAAGTCCAGAAACACTTTCTCCAAATAAAGCAAAATAAATACTAGAAAAAATAATCATTAATAAATACACACCTATTCTATACCAATTAAAAGGTAAACATTTGTCAAATAAAACTAATAATCCAGTAATCGATAAAGCAAAAGATGCCATTGTAACCATAATTGGAGTAGAATTAATTTCAAAATAAGCAAAATGCCTTTGTAAAACTAGCATGGTACTTACTGAAAAAATTAAAGCTATACCACCAGGAATTGATTTAGTTAAAACATTTTCTAAAAAATTACCTTTAACTAAATTTTTATTTGGTTGTAAAGCCAAAGCAAAAGAAGGAATACCAATAACAGCAAATTCTAATACATAAAAGCTACTTGGTGCAGATGGATCAGGTCTCCAAGTGATAAGACAAACTAAAGCCATTACAATTGCATATATTGTTTTCATTAAAAATAATGTAGCGGATTGTTGAATATTATTAATAACTCTTCTACCTTCTTCAACTACTTTTGGCATTGAAGCAAAATTAGAATCCATTAAAACTAAATGTGCTGAATTTCTCGCAGCTTCTGAACCCGAAGCAATAGCAATTGAACAATTAGCTTGTTTCATTGCTAAAATATCATTGACTCCATCACCAGTCATAGCAACTGTTTTTCCACTTTGTTTTAATGATTTAATTAAAATAGCTTTTTGTTCAGGAGATACTCGGCCAAAAATAGTATATTCAGTACATATTTTTTGTACTTCTTCATCACTTAAATCATCTAAAGAAATATAATTATCTGCATTTTTTACTCCTACTTTTTTTGCAATTTGAGAAACAGTAAGAGGATTATCTCCAGAAATAATTTTTATATCAACATCATTATCATTGAACCATTTAATAGTATCATAAGCTTCTTCTCTAATATGATCAATTAAAACAAATAAACAAACTGCTTCAACAGCCGGGGATAAAACTCCTCCCACCGACGCAAAGAATCATTTCTCCAGGCCACTTCACTAAAAACAGCCATACGTGGTACGGTCATATATTCCAAACGCTGACGGGAAGGAATCCACTCTGCCCAGGTATTCGCCTGTACCCCTTTAATCAAAGCCTGTTGGTCTGTCGTTAAATCTTCAGGAACAGGATTAAACTCATACAACTTCCGCAACGTACTATGATCCTGCTTATAATCAAAATAATAATGTGAATTAGGAGCCAACACCACCTCATTTCCCTGGGCAGTTGCCGTATGTACAGCATTCCGAGCCCAGGTACGCCACCACATAACGATAGCACTATCCGACA
>URVS01000221.1 GCA_900551385.1 uncultured Mollicutes bacterium
AGTTAAAAAACTTGGTAATGCATATGCTCATGAAGCATTACATTCAGGATATACAATGGTATATGCTCCAGGTGGAAATATACATAGAACTTTATATTCAGGAAGAAATTTTGAATATTATTCTGAAGATGGTGTTTTAGGCGGAAAAATGCTTGCAAGTCAAGTTAAAGGAATGAGAGAAAAAGGTATTATTGTTTGCTCTAAACATTTCGCTTTTAATGATCAAGAAACAAATAGATATGGTGTAGCAACTTTCTTTAATGAACAAAGTGCTAGAGAAATATATTTAAAAGTCTTTGAAATTGGCGTTAGAGAAGGAAATATGAATGGTTTAATGTCATCCTTTAACAGAATTGGTTGTACATGGACTGGTAGACATCATGGCTTATTAACAGATATTTTAAGAAATGAATGGGGATTTATTGGTATTGTTGAAACTGATGCATGTTCAGGAGCACCTACTACTCCTCATATGGAAGATAAGTGGGCTGTTGCAGAAGGCTTAGTAGCTGGAAATGATGTTTGGATGTCTAGAGGCTCTGATAGTATGCTTAATGATAGTAAAAATAATCCTACTGTTATGTTAGCATTAAGAGAAGCATGTCATAGAGTTTTATATACTCAACTTCATAGTGCTGCTATAAACGGAATTACTGTTAATACTAAAATGATAAAAATAACACCATGGTGGGAATCAACATTGTATTTAATTACAACTTTAATGGTTGTAGGAATGTCAGTATCATTAATTATGTCTGTATTAAGTTTTATTAATAAATACAAAAATAAGAGAATAGATACAAAACAAAACAATGAAAAAATTGAAAAACCAAAATTAAATACTAAGACTATAAATATTATTACAAGTAGCACGATTGCTTTTGTCTTTGCTATAAGTGGTACAGTTTCGTCTCTAGTTTATTTTGCACCTAATCCAGATTTGAAAAATTATGCTGCACCTGGAGAACTTCATGAATGTGTAAGTCATTGTCCTGTATGTGGAAATTGTACAAATTATGAATGTGAAGATCCAGTATGTTCTAATAAATGTAAGTGTACTTCAATATCTATTGAAGCAGAATCTGATTATGTTGAAAGAATAGATGGTACTGCTACATGGGGTGGAATGCATGTAGGACATGATGAAGTAAGAAATCTTAATTATGTAGCAGGATTAGATGGTAATGCTAATGCAAAAATTAATTTTAAATTCCTTGCTGAAACTGAAGGAAGAACATTATTGAACGCTACTATAAGAAGAAGACCTTGGAATTTTAATATTCAAGAATTCCTTAATGTTTATATTAATGATGAAAAAATTGATTATGAAACAACATTACCTGGAACATGTGAAAATGCTACATATCATACTGATGATGGTACTGATGGTAAAGGTGATTTCTATTCATTTGATATTAAGAATTTTGAAACTAAAAAAGGTTTAAATGTTATTTCTTTTGTTGTTAGTGAAAAGAGTGGTGGACAATGTCCTAACTTTGATAAAATTGATCTTATTTCTTCTAGTGTAATAAAAGAATATCAACATATTTGTAATAGTAAATGTTTAGTATGTGGTAAATGTACTAATTATGAATGTACTGATGATATTGTATGATTACAAAAATGTGAATGTACTTATTTAGTTGTCGAAGCAGAATCTAATTATGTTGAAAGAACTAAAAAAGATGGAACACCATTAAATCTTGGTAAGAGTGAAGATGAACAAATTGAATTTGTTAAAGATTTAAATAGTAATGGTGGAGCTAAAGTTACTTTCAAAGTAATATCTGAAAAAGCAGGTAAATCTTTATTGAAAGCAACATTAAGAATGATGCCATGGGAATTCTTATTACAACAATATGTTGGTTTACAAGTTAATGGAGAAGAAGTTGAATATTCAAGTAAATTACCTAAAGATGAAGATGCAAGTCACGATACTCCATCAAAATGTGATTTTACAACTGTTAATTTATCACTTATTGATATTAAAGAAGGTATAAACACAATAACTATTTATGTTAAAGAAACAACTTATCCTCAATGCCCAGATATAGATAAAATCAGTTTATTTAGCAATGTTCCACTTATTGAATCAACTCATTTATGTGAAAGTAAATGTTCTTTATGTGGTAAATGTACTGATTTAAGTTGTGACAATATTGTCTGTTTAGAAAAATGTGAATGTAAAGAAACTATTATTGAAGCAGAATCAACAACAGTCGATAAATTTGATAAAAATAATAATAGTTTAAATATCGGTATTGAAAACGATATTACATTTATTAAAGATTTAAATGGTAATGGTGGCGCTACTATAAAATTTAAGTTTGATGCTAATAATGAAGGAAAAGCATTATTGAAAGCTAATTTAAGAATGATGCCATGGGTATTTAGCTTAAATCAATATGTTGATATTTATGTTAATGATGAATTACTTACTTATTCTTGTTCATTACCAAAAGATGAAAATACAAGTCATGATACTCCATCAAAATGTGATTTTGTAACAGTAAATATTGCTACTATTAATTTGTTACAAGGAACAAATATTGTTACTTTTGTAGTAAAAGATGGAACTTATCCACAATGTCCTGATTTTGATAAAGTAATGTTTGTAGGACCTATTGAAATAAGTGAATATTCTCATGTTTGTAATAGTAAATGTCCAGAATGTGGTAAATGCACTAATAAAGATTGTACTGATAAAATTGTATGTTTAGAAAAATGTGAATGTAAGAAAACAATTATTGAAGCAGAAAGTGATAGTGTTATTATCACTCAAGCAGAAAATCCTTTATGGGGAGGAGTTTCAAAAGGTGTTTATTCTGATACAAATACTGGATATTTGAAAGTAGAAAATGATAATGCGGGATCTAGCTTTACATTTAATATAACTTCTGATAAAGAAGGATTAGCAACTTTATATGTATATGTAACTCCTAAAAAATATGAAGATTATAAATTAAATCAACAATCTGATTTAATAATTAATGACACTCAAATAACTTATGAAAGTGAAACAGTTCTCAAAGATGAAACATTAGAAGATAATCATTGGGCTACATACTTTAGAAGAATTAAAGTTGCTAGAATCTCATTAAAAGAAGGGAATAACACAATAACATTTAAAACTAAAGGTTGGCATGGATTAATGATGGATAAAATTGAACTTTATAGTGATGCCATTATTAATGAAAAATAAAAGAGGAAAAAAATATGAAAGAATATAAAAACCCAATAATTAATGAAAAAGAAATGGCTTTTTTACGTTGTTTTCAGACGTTAGAACAAACACTTTTTCTTG
>URVS01000222.1 GCA_900551385.1 uncultured Mollicutes bacterium
ACTTCATTCATTTGGATTTCAAGTTCTTTTATATCTTTTTTTAATCCTTCTAAATCAATTTTCTCTTCTTCTTCAAAAGCATCAACATATCTCGGAATATTTAAATTATAATCATTTTCTCTAATTTCCTCAATTCCAGCTATATAGGAATACTTATCTACTTCTTTTCGTTCATCATAAACCTTCAATATATTTTTTATGTCGTCCTCACTTAAAATGTTCTGACTTTTACCTTTATCATAAGCATTACTCGCATCAATAAATAATATATTATTATCTATCTTATTTTTCTTAAGTATCAGTATACATGCCGGTATTGGAGTTCCAAAGAATAAGTTTGCAGGTAAACCAATAACTGCATCTAGCCAGTTATTTTCAATTATTTGCTTTCTTATTTTACCTTCACTAGCAGCTCTAAATAGAACTCCATGCGGAAGTATTATTCCTGCTGTCCCATTTTCATTTAATGATGCTAAAATATGAGAAATGAAGGCATAATCTCCTTTTGATTTCGGAGGCAATCCCATATTAAATCTTCCATAAATATCATCTTTTAAGTCTTCTGCACCCCATTTATCTAATGAGAATGGTGGATTAGAAACTATTTTATCGAACTTCATTAATCTTTCATTTTCTAAGTGAAGTGGATTTCTTAATGTATCTCCCCATTCTATAACTGCATCATTTATTTCATGTAAGAACATATTCATCTTAGCTAAGGCTTGTGTTTGACCATTTCTTTCTTGTCCATATAATCTAAAATTTTGTGTTCCAACTTCTTTAGCTGCTTTAATAAGTAGTGATCCTGAACCGCATGTTGGGTCATATATTCTATCACCATCTTTAGCTCCAACAAGTTTTGCAAGTAATGTTGAAACTTCGCTAGGAGTATAGAACTCTCCCCCTTTCTTACCTGCATCTGATGCAAAGTTAGCTATTAGAAATTCATATGAATCTCCAATAACATCACTACCATCTAACATACTAGGTCTTAAGTCAAGTGAATCATCTGCAAAGTCATCTATTAAATGCTTTAATGCTGCATTTCTTTCCTTAGTTCTTCCAAGCTCTGCTTCTGAGTTGAAATCAATATTTCTAAAGATACCTTCAAGCTTTTCCTTGTTGTCATCTTCAATTCTCATTAATATCTTATTTATTATTTCACCAATATCTTCAGCATTTCTATTTTCGTATATAACATCAAATGTACATGTAGGATCTAATTGGAACTTTTCTCTCTTTAAACTCTTTTGAATTCTATCTTCATTATCTCCAAACTTAGCTTTTAATTCTTGCAACTTTTCTTTGTAAAAATCTGATACATATTTTACGAATAGCATTGTTAATATGTAATCTTTATACTTAGAACTATCCATAGTACCTCTAAAGGTATCGCAGGCTTTCCAAACTATCTTTATAACATCTTGTGATGTTGTTTTATTCATCATAATATTGCCTCTTTTCATTTTATTTCTACTATTTATTATGTATATATCAATAATTATAGCATTGCTTAACTATACAATATACTATATTATTTATCATGTCCATAAAAAAAGTCAATGCTTAATACCCTAAACATTAACTCTAAAACTATTATTTAATCTTTTATTAAATTTAAATATCAAATTGTGAATATATTATTCCTTTTTCTAAAAGTTCAGCAAAAACTTCTATAACAATATCTGCTCTATCTTCTCTAATACTAATTATTTTTACAGAGCTCCCTGTTACTTCAGTATTAAATATCTTTTTAATATCTGAAAACTTATACCTACTAGGAACTAAATTTAATGGTATTCTAAAAGCTTTTGAATTAGAATTTAATACTTTATCTATAAACTCAACTATAGCTGGTGAATCAACCATCGTTTGTAGAACTTCTTCTTTAATTTTCTCTTTCTCCATATCCTCTGGAGTATATTTACTACTTTCTTCGTTCATACCTTCTACAACTGCACTCTGGTTTTCTAAATCTTCTTTAAGTGCTTCCATTTGTAATTCTATACCATTTAAATTTACGCGTTTTATTAATTTAATAATATTAAACAACTTATCTATAACTTTATTATATTGTACTACAACAATAATGCTCATGACTATAAAAACAAGCCTAAATATTTCTTTATCCATTAACAAGTTTAATACTTTATTAAATAAATTATATAAATTTACTAATATAAAATTAGTTGTAATTACAATATACTCAATAATACTATTTAAATCTATGTTATTATAATAATACTTTATATATATAGTGCTAATTATTATATAAGCAATAAGTATACTTATAATTATCCATATTTTATTTTTATTATTCATTTGATTTCTATTACTCACTTTTTTTAATCCTATACTTTTCTATTTCATCATTACTAGAATATAATTCATTACAATGGGAGCATTTAATAAATTTATTCTCATCATTTTTCATATTGCTTTCATAGCAATATGGGCAAGTTGAAAACATATTAACCTCTAATATACCTTTCTCTATTAATATACTTATTTGATTAATTAGAGTTCTTTGATTAATTCTTGTGGTTTTTATTAGGTAAAATATTGGAATATCTAGAATTCCACGCTTTAATTTTATTTTTTCAAATTCACGAATTATATGTTCCTGTTGCTGCCTTTGCAGTTGATGATAATCTGTATTTTGGGAATACTTCTCTGCAAACATCCCTAATTACCTCCATTCCAAAATAAGGAATTGGCAAAATAATCTCTCCCTTATTTCTAAATAAAATATGCCTACCATTAATTAAACTTTCAATAGTCTTAATGTTATGATCTTCATTCTCTATAGCATATTTAATAGCTTGTAATCTATATTTATTATGTCTAGCGTCTCTTGTACTACTTCTTAAATTATTTTTCGAATCTACTGGATCTTCTGTCTCAATTATAGGTATTACCTTTTTAAGTATACCCTCTTCTTCTTTTATTTCTTGTAATATATCTATTACATATTCATTTAATTCTTCATCAATAAAGTATTTTGTTAACGTCCTCTTATTTCCATCAATAAACAAATTATAAAATGAACTTTTTTTATTGGTAACAGCTCTATCATTATTTACGTCCTCATTTGGCGATAAATAACTAATATCATTATAGAACATGAATAAAAGCCCTTCATTTTTATCAACTACAAATTTAACAAAATCATAATACTCATAATTTTCAATAGATGAATATCCGTTTTCCGGATTCTCAATTTCAACTGTTTTAATTAATGCTACTTTCATTGTAAAGTATTGTTCACTATCCCTATAATATGTACACTTAAAATCTTCAC
>URVS01000223.1 GCA_900551385.1 uncultured Mollicutes bacterium
ATTAAAAGCCAAAGAAAAATTTTTGTTTTTAAAAGAATCTGGTTGTAATTATATTTTTGAAGTAAGAAAAAATGGAATAAGAATTAAAACAACATATAATGATTTAGAAAACGAAATAAATATTAATGATATTGATGAATTTATAAATAATGAAAATAAAAATATTAAAAATAATTTATTTAATAAATCTTTAGAAGAAGAATATTTATTAACAAAAACAAAATTAAATTATGTATGCGAAGATTGTTTTAATAAACTAGATAATAATATTTTATTACCTTTTAATCAAAGAATTAAAAATAAAGAATGTAAATGTTGTAAAAATAAAGCCTCAAAATGTTTTTTTGTAATAAATTAACAAAAAAATTTAAAAATATTTAATCAAGTATTGAAGATAAAAAATAACTATGATATATTATTTAAGCGCACCGTTGGAGCAATACTCAAGAGGCCGAAGAGGTGTCCCTGCTAAGGACATAGACCGGGGCGACCTGGTGCGAGAGTTCAAATCTCTCTTGCTCCGCCAGTTATGAGTGGATCAGTGGTGTAGTGGTTAACATGTCTCCCTGTCACGGAGAAGATCGCGGGTTCGATTCCCGTCTGATCCGCCATTTATATGCAGGTGTAGTTCAATGGTAGAACTTCAGCCTTCCAAGCTGACTACGCGGGTTCGATTCCCGTCACCTGCTCCATTATGAATACATTGGTTTGATATAATGAATATATCAAACTTTTTTTATTTTTAATTATAATTTTTCACTTTAAACGTAAAAAATATCTAGATTCAAATAAAAATAAATCTAAAATTATATTAAAAAATTTTTCTAAGGTAAAATATTTTCTAATTCTTCATTTAAAGAAACTATTTATTGATAAATTTTAAAAATATTTTTGCATTTTAGTGCAAAAAATAATAAAAAATAAAACTTTTTGCATTTCAGTGCAAAAAGTTGTAAAAAAATTATTTTTTTGTTATGATTTATGTGTAGGTGAATATTTATGATCAACAATGATAATCTTAAAAATAGAGATATCTATTTAAAAAAACTAATCGCGTTTCAAGATAAAGAATCAATTAAAGTTATTACTGGAATTAGAAGAAGTGGAAAATCTAAACTTTTAGTATTAATGATTAATCATCTTCTTGAAGAAGGAAAAAATAGAAATCAAATTATTGAAATGCATTTTGAAAAAATGGAATTTTCTTTGATGTCTTATAAAGATGTTTATGAATATGTTAAAAATAAAATTATACCAAATAAAAGAATGTATCTTTTCTTTGATGAAATTCAAAGAATTAATGGTTGGGAAAACGCTATTAACGCTTTAAGAGTTGAATTTGATACAGATATATATGTTACTGGTTCTAATGCTTATTTATTATCAAGTGAATATTCAACATATTTAGCTGGAAGATGTGTTGAAATAAAAATGTTACCTTTATCATTTAAAGAATTTTTATATTTTTATGATTTTGAAGTTAAAGAAGTTACTAGTGCATTTGGAGAAATAAAAAAAGATATAATTGATAAAAATGGTATACATTATTCTTTAAAAGAAGCGTTTGAAGCATATTTAAGATTTGGAGGTATGCCTATTATAAAAGATGTAGGCTTAAATCAAGAAAAAGCATATATGTTGCTTGAAGGAGTATATAATACAGTTATTACTAGAGATATTTTAGAAAGGGAAAAAAGAAAAGATCAAAAAAATATAAATGATATTTTGTTATTAAAAAAAATTATTTTATTTTTATCTGATAATATTGGCTCAAATATATCTTTTTCTTCTATCAGCAATACATTAATAAATGAAGGGATGCTTGATTCTAAAATCAAAAAAGGGAAAACAAGTACTCATACAATAGAAAATTATGTTAATGCATTAACTGAAACTTTTTTATTTTATGAAATAAAACGTTTTGATATAAAAGGTAAAGAATATTTAAAAACGTTAGGAAAATATTACATATCAGATATTGGCATTCGCAATTATTTGTTAGGTATAAGAGATAGAGATAGAGGACATATTTTAGAAAATATAGTTTATTTTGAACTTTTAAGAAGGGGATATGATGTAGCGATTGGAAAAATAGATAATAAAGAAATTGATTTTATTGCTACTAATCTTAATGAAAAAATATATTTTCAAGTAACTGAATCATTAACAAATGAAGAAACAAAACAAAGAGAATTAAATCCTCTTATGAAAGTAAAAGATAATTACGAAAAAATAATATTATCATTAGATGAAAATGAAGAAATATTTGAAGGAATTAAATCAATTAATCTTATTAACTGGTTATTAAAATAAATTCTATATATATATTTGTAATGCTTATATTATTTACAAAATAAATAAATGAATGTATTATAAAGAAAAAGTGTGAGGGTAAGATAGTGAGTTCATCAACAACCAAAAAAGCTATTGCTTATGCATTCAAAGAATTATTATTAGAAAAACCGATTACTAAGATTACTGTTCAAGATATATCAGATCGTTGCGAAATTAATAGGCAAACTTTTTATTATCATTTTCAAGATATTGTGGATTTAGTAGAATGGATATGTATTGACGATGCTGATAAAAATTTATGAAAACAAACATGTATCTGGATAAAGAAATGGAATATATGATTCGTTTTCTTGAAACCAAAATGATCGTGGACAATCAGGTCATGGATAAGATACGTCTGTTTTACAGAGTCAAGGAAGAGTATCTGGATATCGTATTTGAAACAATAAAAAAAGATAAACCTTTTATTATTAATATTTGTAGAAGTGTTCCTTTAGATATTTTGATTAATTATTTATATAAATTAGTTTACCCATTGATTTATGATGTAGTAAATGATAAAGCTAAAGATAAAGTCGTTAGAGAAGAAGATAAAGTATTTATTGCTAATTTTTATAAATATGCTTTGGTATCAGAAGTCTTAGAATGGATAAAAAATGATATGAAAGAAGATCCTCAAGTTATAGTTAATAAGATTAGTATTTTATTAAAAGGAACAATAGATCAAGCACTTAATAATTTAAGAAAAGATAATAAATTTTGACAAATTTTAATGTTTGTATAAAAATTAGACAAAACAATGATTGGAGTAAAAAAATACTCCAATTTTTTTTAGGTGTTTAAATATCATACATATAAGAAAAATTGCTTATTTTAATGTAAAAAAATTATAAATATAATGAACTTGTAAATGAATAAGGAGGATTTAAAAATGTATTATTCAGCAGGAACTTATGAGGCATTCGCTCATCCAAAAAAACCAGAAGGAGTTGATA
>URVS01000224.1 GCA_900551385.1 uncultured Mollicutes bacterium
TGAATTTGTAACAGATCAAGGTAGAGGCTTTATAAAAGCTGATGATATAGAAGCAATAAAATTAATTCATTCAATAATGTATCTTGTTATTAATACGCCTTTATTTATATTTGCTTTCTTTAAAATAGGAAAAAGATTTGCAATATTAACTTTAATTAATGTATTATTAACTTCATTATTTTTAAAATATATACCTCAAAATTGGTATGACTTATTTACAATTACTGATGACATGCTAGCTAGAGCTATATTTGCAGGAATATTAAATGGATTTGGTATTGCTTTAGCACTTGAATTAAATCATTGTACTGGTGGCACTGATGTTGTATCAATGTATTTTGGCTTAAAAAAAGGAATAGCTATTGGTAAATATGTTTTAATTATTAATAGTATAATAGTCTTAATTTTTATTCTTTTATCAAGCATCGATACCCCTAATAGTCCTGCTATTAAAGGTCCATTTACAATGGGACTATATACAATATTATTTTTCTTTGTAAGTTCTTTAGTAATTGATCAAATTTCTTCAAGAAATAAAAAAGTTCAATTACAAATTGTTACATCTGAACCAAGACTTGCTAAAGTATTAATTGCAAATTTTCCACACGGTTGTACAGTTTTAGATGGTAAAGGTGCTTATTTAGAACAAGATAAAAAAGTTATCTTAACAGTAATATCAGCTTTTGAATTAAAACAAGCTACAAAAATTATTTATAAAATTGATCCTAATGCTTTTATAACAGTAAGTAACCCATATAAAGTATTCGGTAAATTTTTTATAAAACCAATGAAATAAAAGGAGTTTAATTATGTATACAAATGAAGATTTAGCAAATTTAATTTTTCCAGAAGTCACTCAAACACTTAATGATTTAGATAAATTATATCCAGAACGTAATTTAAAAGATGGAGCTGAAGTCACTAGATTTGCTCCAAGCCCAACTGGATTTTTACATACTGGTTCATTATTTACTGCTTTAGTAGCCCAAAAAGTTGCTAATCAAAGTGAAGGCGTATTCTTTACTAGACTTGAAGATACTGATACTAAAAGAGAAGTTGAAGGATCAGGTAAAGAACTTCTTGATCAATTAGCAGTTTTCAATGTTATTCCAAATGAAGGATATTTTGGCGATTATGAAAAAGGTCAATATGGTCCTTATCAACAATCAAAAAGAGCAGAAATTTATAAAGTAGTTATTAAAGAATTACTAAAAAGAGGTAGAGCCTATCCATGTTTTTGTTCTCATGAAGATTTAGATGCTTTAAGAAAAGTTCAAGAAGCAACTCATGTAGTACCTGGATATTATGGACAATATGCTAAATGTAGATTTTTATCTCTCGATGAACAAATTCAAAGAATTAAAAATGGAGAAAAATTTGTTATTAGATTTAAATCTATGGGAGACCATAATTTAAAAGTTGAAGTTAATGACTTAGTAAGAGGGCAATTATTCTTATCTCAAAATGATCAAGATATTGTTATTTATAAATCAGATGGATTACCAACATATCACTTTGCTCATTTAGTTGATGATCATTATATGCACACAACTATTGTTTCTCGTGGTGAAGAATGGTTACCATCATTAACAATTCATTTAGAATTATTTGAAACAATGGGTTGGAAAGCTCCTAAATATGCTCATTTACCAGTTATAATGAAATTAGATAATGGTAATAAACGTAAATTATCCAAAAGAAAAGATAATGAAGCTGCAATTGCTTATTTCTTAAAAGATGGTTATCCAGTACAAGCTATAAAAGAATATTTATATACTATCGCTAATTCTAATTTTGAAGAATGGCATGCAGAAAATCCTACTTTAGACCAAAATGAATTTAATTTTACTTTTGAAAAAATGTCTTTGGATGGTGCATTATTTGATATTGAAAAATTACAAAATATTTCAAAAGAAGTTATTGCTTCATATTCAGCTGAAAGAATGCTTGAAGAAATGAAAAAATATACTTCTCAATATGATCAAACATTTAATGAATTAATTTGTAAAAATGAAGATTATTTTAAATCAATAATGAACATTGAAAAAGACAAACCAAATCCAAGAAAAGATTATATTAAATATGGCGAAATTTTTGAAAAAGTTAAATTCTTTTACGAACCATATTATACTGAATTAATTACTTCTAATCCTTTACCATTTAATCCAAATATTGATAAAGAATTAATTAAACAAATTTTATTAGAATTTGCTGAAACATTAAATATAGATGTACCAGAACAAGAATGGTTTGGTTCATTAAAATTTTTAGGTGCTAAATATAATTTTGCTAATAACGCTAAAGAATATAAAAAGAATCCAACACTCTATAAAGGACATATTGGTGATGTAGCTGAAATGATAAGAATTGCCTTAACATCTTCTAAACAATCACCAAATTTATATTACATTTTAAGAATTTTAGGCAAAGAAGAAGTTACTAGAAGAATAAAAAAAGTAATTGAATTAATTAAATAAATGTGTTGTAATTATAACGCAACACGTTTGGTCCTTTAGTGGAACTGGTTAACACGTCTCCCTCTCAAGGAGAAGAATAGGAGTTCGAGCCTCCTA
The DNA here is from genome assembly GCA_900551385.1 of uncultured Mollicutes bacterium. GTDB lineage: Bacteria > Bacillota_I > Bacilli_A > RFN20 > CAG-449 > CAG-449. The sequence goes on from URVS01000224.1 coordinate 2,574, forward strand.
AGGATCACCATTAGTTAATTTACTCGTTATCATTTAGATGACGAGTTTTTATATACCTAAAATTAATTTTTATATTGATTACAATTAATTTTTTTTATAAACTTTATTTAAAAGTGAGACATTAAAAATGAAGAATAAAAATAAAAACTTATTTGAAAATAAACGTCAAATTGAATTATTAGAGAAATATTATGTAGTTGATAATGATAAAAAAATTATCAATATTGATTTGCATTACCCAAAATCAAGTGATATTTTATTAAACAACGAAGGCAATATTAATTGCCCACTTTTTAAAAATGAAATACTTGAAACTATAAATAACTCGATTGAAAGGACACCTAAAGATTACAAAGTAAATATTATTTTTGATATTGAAGATTATGAAAACTATAAACCAAAACAAATTATTGAATCATTTAATGACACTCTTGAATTAGGCCAATATTCTGCTAGAAGAGGTAAACAATTAAAAAATTTAATTGCTTCTATATTAATTTTAGTAGGAATTATCTTATTATTTTTCATGATTATTGGCAAAAATAATAATTGGTTTGAAGAAGGAATAAAAAGTGATATTATTTCTGAAGTAATTGATATTGCGGCATGGGTTTTTATTTGGGAAGCTGTAACAATGATATTTTTAGAACAACCTGAGCAAAATAAATTTGCCTTAAAAATTAGAAGAAAAGTTGTTCAAATTACAATG
>URVS01000225.1 GCA_900551385.1 uncultured Mollicutes bacterium
TAACAAATCAAAGTTTAGCTATTGCTATTTGTTTAGGTGCTATTGCTACTGCTACTGCTCCTGCTGCTACTATTATGGTTATTAATCAATATAAAGCAAGAGGTCCTCTTGTTGATATTTTATTACCAGTTGTTGCTTTTGACGATGCAGTTGGCTTAATTGTATTTGCAATTTCAATTGCAGTAAGTAAAGTTATTGTTACAGGTTCACCTATAACATTTATGTCCGTTTGTGTTATGCCATTATTAGAAATATTAGGTTCTCTTTTACTCGGATTTGTTTTAGGTTTAATAATGCATTTTATTGTTCGTATATTTAAATCAAGAGACAATCATGCTATTACATTAATTGCATTCACATTATTAGGTGTAGGCGGATGTGAAGTCTTAAGTCAAATTGTTATTGATGGTCAAGCATTAGAATTTTCTAATTTATTATGTTGTATGATGATTGGTGCAGCTTATGTCAATTTATCAAAAGATCAACAAGAAAAAGAAATTGTTGATAGAGATTTTGGTTTAATTAGTCATTGGACTCCATTCTTATTTATGTTATTCTTTGTTTTATCAGGATGTCATTTAGCAACAGCTGCCGAAGAAATATTTATGAATCAATCAAGTAGTAGTATTTCTATTTGGATTGTTGTTGTAACTCTTGTTCTTTATTTAGTATTAAGATCAAGCGGTAAATATTTAGGTGCTTTTATTGGTTGTAAAGCTACTAAAAGGCAAAAAACAATTACTCATTATTTAGGTATAACTTTATTACCACAAGCTGGTGTTGCTATTGGTATGGCAAATCAAATATCAGATATGGCTGCTTTTAAAGAAGGTGGAATTGGTTCTGCTATTGTAACTGTTGTATTATGTGCTACATTAATTTATGAATTAGTTGGACCATTGCTTACAAAATGGGCTCTTGAAAAATCAGGTGAAATACCAGATGAAAATGGTGTTTATCCATGCGAAGAAAATCCAGATCCAATTACTTTAAATGAAAAAAAATAATTAATGCAATAACTAAGAATTAAACAACTCTTAATTGAGTTGTTTTTTTTTATTAAATTTTTTATAATTAATAAGAATTCGGAGTAAGTAAATGGAAAAGATATTAAATGTTGGTATTGATGTTGGTTCAACAACAGTAAAAATAGTCATTTTAGACATTAATAAAACCATTCTGTATTCAAATTATATTAGACATTTTTCTCGAGTTAAAGAAACAGTTTTATTAGAATTAAAAAAAATCAAAGATCAATTTGATGATTTCAAATGTAAAGTTTCTATAACTGGTTCTGCCGGCTTAGGATTGTCTAATAAATCTAATATTGGATTTGTACAAGAAGTTCATTCTTCTTTTATAGCAGTAAAAGAATATTATCCATCAACAGATGTTGTAGTAGAATTAGGTGGCGAAGATGCTAAAATTATTTTCTTAACAAATGGAGTTGAAGAAAGAATGAACGGTTCATGTGCTGGTGGAACAGGAGCTTTCATCGATCAAATGGCAACTTTATTAGGTGTTAGTGTAAATGAATTAGATTCATTAGCATCTAAAGCTCAAAAAGTTTATCCAATTGCTTCTAGATGTGGAGTATTTGCTAAATCAGATATACAACCTTTAATTAATCAAGGAGCTAATAAAGAAGATATTGCTGCTTCTATTTTCCAAGCAGTAGTTGATCAAACTGTCGCTGGTTTAGCTCAAGGTAGAAAAATTAAAGGAACTGTATTATTTCTAGGTGGTCCTTTATCATTTATTAAGTCGTTACAAAATGCTTTTATTAGAACTTTAAAATTAGATAATGAACATGCTATATTCCCTGCTAATGGTCCAATTTTTATTGCTTTAGGTGCGGCATTATATTCTAAAAACGAAAACGTTACTTCTTTAGATGAAATAATTAATAAAATAGAAAATGTTTCTATGAGTGGAAATATTATTACAACTGAACCACTATTTAATAATGAAGAAGAATATAATGAATTTAAAAATAGACATCATTTACAAAACGCAAAATATGCTGATATTAAAACATATAAAGGCATTGCTTATTTAGGTATAGATGCTGGTTCAACCACGACTAAATTAGTTTTATTAAGTGATAAATATGAAATATTATACAGTCATTATGTTTCAAATAAAGGTAGGCCTTTAGATATAGTTGTTGAGCAATTAAAAGAAATATATTCTTTAGCTAATAAAGATTTAAAAATTGTTTCAAGTGCAGTTACTGGATATGGTGAAGAATTAATTAAAGCAGGTTTAGGAGTAGAAAATGGAATAGTAGAAACTATTGCTCATTATAAAGCTGCTAGTTATTTTTGTCCTAATGTTGATTTTATTATTGATATTGGAGGACAAGATATTAAATGTTTTAAAATTAAAAATAAAGCCATTGATTCTATTATTTTAAATGAAGCATGTTCTTCTGGATGTGGCTCTTTTATTCAAGCATTTGCTGAAGCTTTAGGTTATTCTATTAAAGATTTTGCTAAGCTCGGTTTATTTAGTAAACACCCTGTTGATTTAGGCTCTAGATGTACTGTATTTATGAATTCTTCTGTTAAACAAGCTCAAAAAGATGGTGCAAGTGTTGAAGATATTTCAGCAGGTTTATCTCAATCAATTATTAAAAACGCTATATATAAAGTTATAAGAATTAAAGACACTAATGAATTAGGTCAAAATATTGTTGCTCAAGGTGGCACATTCTTAAATGATGCTGTATTAAGAAGTTTTGAAAGAGAATTACATCATAATGTTATTAGACCTGAAATAAGTGAATTAATGGGTGCCTTTGGAGCCGCTATATATGCTAGTGAACATATAAAAGAAAGCACATTAATTGATTATGATTCTTTAAATAATTTTTCATATAAATCAGTTAATTCAATATGCAATATGTGTACTGCTCATTGTAATTTAAATATTATTAATTTTAATGGTGGTAGACATTATATATCAGGAAATAGATGTGATAAAGTTACTATTAATTCTTCTAATATTAATGGTGACTCTTTATATGATTATAAATTAAAATTATTATCTACCTATTCTAAATTAACAAATAATAAAAAAATAGCTAAAGTAGGTTTACCTTTAGGACTAAATTTTTATGAACAATTACCTCTTTTTGCTACAATATTTAATGAATTAGGTTTTGAAGTTGTTATTTCTGATATTTCTACTAGAAATACTTATTTTAATGGACAGCATACAATCGCCTCTGATACTGTTTGTTATCCTGCTAAATTAATCCAAGGTCATAT
>URVS01000226.1 GCA_900551385.1 uncultured Mollicutes bacterium
CTTTGATGTATAAAGATTTCCATAATGATGATAAATATGAAGAAATTAAAAAATTTGTAATTGCTACTGGTAAATGTTCTACTACAAAATTACAAAATACATTTGGAATTGGTTTTTCTAGAGCAGATGGTATCTTAGATACTTTAGAAAAAGATGGCATAATTAAAAGAGAGGGCAATAAAAGAGTTCTTTCTAGTGAATATCAACAACCAATAGATGATGAGGAAGAATAATGAATAATTTTGATGAAATTTTTAATGCAACACTTAATTTAGACCATACAATAGATGTGCATGTACATAAACATTATACAAATTGTTTTGCTAAACATTTTTATTTATATTGTGATAATGTAAGAATTTGTGAACTTTTTATTAAAGATAAAAGAGAAACTGGACATCATTTTCATTATGTATTGAGTGAAGTTCCAGCTTTAACTATTGGTTCTGAATATAGAATATATGATGATAGATATTTATTTTGTTATTTAGACATGAATGTTTTATTACAAGACGAAAAAATATGTTCATTATATCATACTGATGAAGTTATGGGTGCTCATTATCATAAATTTTATACAACATTTAGATTTTTTTCACCATTAGCTAAAGATGGTTATGTTGTTTATTGTTTAGATGGTAAAGAAAATATTTTAACTTTAGAAAAAGATAGTGACACAGGTGTTTTTCATGGTCGAGTTAATGAAGATATTGCTGGCGCTACATATTATTTTTTAGTAAGAATTAATGGTAAAATTATTTCAAGTAATGATCCTTATGCAAAATGTTTAACTGATCAATCAATTAAAGGAGTTGTAGTAGATCCTAATAAAGTTAAAATTGATTTAAATGAAAATTGTTTACCTACTTTAGATAGTTCAACTGATTCAATTATTTATGAAATGTCTGTTAGAGATATGACTTCTTTTAAAAATACATCTATTCGTCATAAAGGTAAATTTTTAGGTTTAACTGAATCATCATGTAAAAGTAAAAATAATAATCCAATCGGTTTAGATTATATTAGATATTTAGGTGTAACACATGTACAATTATTACCTATATTTGATTTTTGTACTTTATGTGATGATAATCCTTTAGAATCATATAATTGGGGTTATGATCCATTATATTATAATTCTCCTGAAGGTAGTTATTGTTCTAATCCTCACGATCCATATAGTAAAATGATTGAATTAAAGAAAATGGTTGCTTCTTTCCATAAAGCTGGTATAAGAGTAGTAATGGACGTAGTTTATAATCATGTCTTTAATATGGAAAGTTCATGTTTTGAAAAAATATGTCCTAGTTATTATTTTAGATATCGTGAAGATGGTTCTATTTCTAATGGATCATTTTGTGGTAATGAATTTAATACATCTCATCCAATGGCAAGAAAATTTATTGTTGAAAGTTGTTTATATTGGGTAAAAGAATTTGGTATTGATGGGTTTAGATTTGATTTAATGGGATTAATTGATATTGATACTATTAATGAAGTTAAAGAAAAATGTCGTTTATTAAAACCAGATTTTATTATTTATGGTGAAGGTTGGGATATGCCTACAACTTTATCTAGTGAAAAAATGACTAAAATGTATAACGCTAATAAAGTAAATGGTGTAGGTTTCTTTAATGATAGATTTAGAGATATTGTTAAAGGTAAATCTTCTGATATGGAATTAGCGGTAAAAGGTTATTTATTAGGAGATTATAATTATATTGATGGTTTTAAACATGTTTATTTAGGATCTTGTATTCCGTTAGCGTTTCCTCCTTTATTTAATAATCCTGATCAATCGATTAATTATGTAGAATGTCATGATAACGCAACATTATTTGATAAAATTAAAATTTCTAATAATTTTGAAAATGAAGAAGATTGGTTAAAAAGAATTAATTTAATTAATGCCGCGACTATTTTAAGTTTTGGTATTCCGTTTATTCATGCTGGCCAAGAAATTGGTTTATCTAAAAAAGGTATTCATAATTCATATAATGCAGGTGATAATATTAATCATTTTGATTATGATAAAATGGATGAAAGATGGAAAATGGTTGAATATTTTAAATATTTAGTTAAAATAAGAAAAATAATACCTGTTTTTAGACTTAAAGATAAAGAAATTATTTCTAAAGTTGTTTCTTTTAAAAATTTAAATGAAGGTGGATTATTAATAAATTATGTTGGTAAAGAAACTTTACCATATAAATCTATTAGTATAATTGTTAATCCAAGTAATAAAACACTTAATTATGAATTTGAAAATTATTATACTTTAATTTTTAATGAAAATGGTTATTTAAATGAAGGTGTACATGTTAAAACATTACAAGCAAGTCCATTGTCATTTAATATTTTGATTGAAGATTAATGAGATAATTCTGCAACGCGTTTGGGATTCAGTATCTTCTAGTTATATTAAAATATAATTAGGAGGTTTATGTATGATAAATCATGTCTCATTAAACGCAATATTATGTGAAATAGAAAAAGATTCAATCTTTAGAAATGTAAAAGTGATTCGTTCTTATAAAGATCAAAATGGAATTTATTTAGAAGATATTATTCCATGTGTTATGTGGACTAAAACAAATAAAAATGTTCTTTTTAGTTTTAAAAGTGGTACTTTAGTTTCAATAGATGGTAGAATAGAAAATATAGATAATAAGTTATGTATTGTGGTAGAACAAATAACTTATTTATCAAATGGTGATTTTAATTATAGAGGTTCATAAATGAATAAATATGTTGGCATTATTATAAAAGAAGGTTCTTATTTAATTTCTCAAGCACCTTTAATTTATCATAATTATTTACATAGAAATAAAATTTCTAGTGAAAAAAGATATGAAGATTTAAGAAAAATAATTATTAAATTTAGTAGAATTATGGGTATGGAAATTATATTAACAGGTTTAAAAACATTTCCATGTGAACAATCTTTTATGTTAACGCCAAATCATCAATCATTCATGGACGCTTTAAATATGATAGAAATACTAGATCAAAAATCAACTTTTGTAGCTAAAAAAGAAGCAAAAAAATATGTTTTAATAGGTAAAGCTATTACTAGTATTGATTGTGAGTATTTAGATAGAGATAATCTTAGACAAGAAATTGAATTAATGAAAAAAATTAAAGTTTCATTAAAAGAAGATAATTTAAAATGGATTATTTTTCCTGAAGGTACTAGAAGTAAAAATATTAATCATGAAGTAAATGAATTTAAAGCAGGTTCTTTTAAAATGGCAATGT
>URVS01000227.1 GCA_900551385.1 uncultured Mollicutes bacterium
TTTCAAAAATACTATTTCCTGGAATCAGAGTGGGTTGGGTATTAGCTGATAAAAAAATAATCGATACTTTAGAAAGTGTAAAACGTTGCTATAATATTCATACATCCTTTTTAGATCAAGCTATTTTATATGAATATTTGAAAAGTGGTACTTTCGAAAAACAGATAAAAAGGACTAGAAAGTATTATAAAGAAAAACATGATTTTGCTATAAAGTGCCTTAATAAATATCTAAAGCCTAAATATATATGGGGAGAGTATGGTATGCATGTTTATGTTGCCATTGAAGGTATTGATTCAAGAGAATTGTTGCAAAAATGCTATGAAAGAAAAGTTATTTTTGCTCCAGGTGATATTTTTGATATTAATAATAAAAAGTCAGATACTTTAAGGCTTGGATTATCACGTATTACCATGGAGGAAATAGAAGAGGGTATTAAAATAATAAGTGAATGTGTTAATGAAATAAAAAATAAATAATAGAAGAGGATATAGTTTTTTTACTTTAATCTATATCCTCTTCTATTATAATATATAAGAAAAATCAATTTTATCAATAACTTCTTTAACTCTTTTTTGACTTACTCCTAAGTATCTCATGGTTGTTCTGATATCTCCATGATTTAAGACATGTCTTACTAGCTCTATATCATGATTTGACTCCTCATATATGGTATGAGCAAATAACTTTCTGAAAGAGTGGGTACCAATATTCTTATAGCCTAAATAGTCAGTTATTATTTTTAATTGTTGCTGCATATTTCTTATTTTATTGGGATATATATAGTCATCTTTATCTAGATTATTTTCAATGGAATATTCCAATATTTTTTGATACATATGATCATTTATTTCTCTGTTTTGCCACTTACCTGTTTTTATTTCCTGTACGGAAAATTTATTTCTGCTAAAATCACTTACCTTTAAATTTACTATATCACTGGCTCTAAAACCTAAAGTAGCTTGAAGTACCAATGCAAATGCTAATGAGGGGTTTTTTCTAAAAGTCTTTTCTCTCCCTGTTTTTTTATCTATATATGTAAATCCACTTTTGCATAATTTAATAATTTCTTCATATTCATTTTTATCCAGTGGTCTTGTGGCCATATGATTCTTTTTTAGTTTCTTTTTATCCTGTGTATTTGCTCTCTCTATTTTATTAATAGAATTTTCTTCTTTTTCATAACTATTTAAATTTACTTCCTCTGTTTTATTATTTGCTCCCTCTGTTTTTTTAAATAATTCATTATTTTTATTAGTTAACTTATCTTTTTCCTCACTTGCTTTTATTTTTTTATAAAATTCATAGAATTTCATCATCTCGACCATTTCATCATTTAAATCCATTTGAAAATTCCTTTCTGCTGAAAATTTGAATTTATATTTTTAAAAACTGCGCATTTGTATTTTTATACTGCGTATTTTACCATTTAATAAAAATAGTATATCTTATAAATGGCTTAAAATCAAGGTTTATAAAAAAACTGCGTCTTTTCTTGAAAAGACGCAGTTTTTTTATAGTTTATTTTACCATTTATTTGAATTGTAAAATTTTATATTTATGTTATAATAGTATTAATAGTTAACTGAAGATAACTTAGTTAACTATGGTTAACTAAGTTGGAAAAGTAGATAGGAGAGTTTTTATGGAAAATGCATTAAATAGTAATAATGAAAACAAAAAAGAAAATAATAATACTGAGGAAAATATACAAACATTAGAAGAAATAACTGAAAAGTTAGAAACAAAAGGCCTTAAGCTAAAAAGAAATACTAAAAATAGATTAAATGAGCTACAAAGCAAGTTTGCTGATGCAGAAAGTATGGTTTCTGCATTATTAGATCAGTATGAAGTCTTTAATATTACTGAAGACACTAGATTTGCCGATAGAAAAACGGAAATTGAAAAGTTTACATATCTTTTAGATTCAATAAAGAATAGTTATATTAATTCTTTAGAAATGGCTAGTTTTCTAGAGGAAAGACAAATAGAAAAATCAATGGTGGAAATTAAAAACCGTGATAAAACAATTGTAAGGCTTCAACAAACCATAACTAAAAAAGAAGAGAAACTAAAAGGTATGGAAAATACATTGCTAGAAAATAATAAGGAGCTTAACACTGTAAAAGATAGCTTTTCCAGAGTTAACTTGGCATTAACTACTGTTGAAAAGGAATTGAAAGAAAAAGCAGATATAATTAAAAGCTCACAAATGCATATAGAGTCTTTAAATGCTCTTCTTGAAGAAGAGAAACGTAATAATAAAGCTGCTGAAGAATATAAAGCTAAGTTAGAGTCTTTAGATGATAAATATAGAGATTACGATCTAATAAAAGAAAAACTGGAAATAACAAAAGAAGATCTTAAAGAAAGTAAAGAGGAAATTACAAGCTTAAAGGCTGAAATAAAAGAGTATAGAGAATATAGCAATTCGTTAAATGATAAAATTCATAAGATTTTAAATGATAAGACTGAGGAAATTTCAAAGCTTAAAGATGAATTTAAATCAGAAATCATAGAAAGTGAAAGAGGATTTAATGAAAAGCTAAAGGAAAAAGATTTAGTTATTGAAAAATTAAAAGAAGAAATATTTAAATTAAAGCTAGATATTCAAAATAAGTAGCTTAGAAGATTATCTTTTTATTATTACTGTACTTATATTTGTTATTTCAACAATAGCCAATGCTCCTCATATGTTTTCGCCAGCTGGCGAAGCGACGCTTTGGGGTGCTATATGCAGTTATTCATATCTGGCGATATGGCTTGTAGCAACATACGTTTTAAGAAAACGAAAAGGATGGATTTGGTCAACATTTATCGTTAGGATAATGACCATTGTATCGTTTTGTTTGACTATGCTGTTGACCAAATTTAACCTGGATATAAAAAATATGCTATGGGCAATCATCGCTTATATACCATTTGGACTGCTTGTTCCAGTATATGGGGGGATATACAAAGAGTTCTTGCAAAGTTGGTGGTTTTATGCAATACCTTTGGGACAGGCAATTATTAGTACCATGTTATTTGTTCGAATGCAATTACAAAGAACGACATGATGGAAGATGTGTTCTATTATCTGTATTGTAGGTCGAGAAAATTTTCTAAAAATACAATTTTGATGAAAATAGTAAAAGAAGAAAAATAAAATTGAATTATCCAAATAGTAATAAAAAAGATTTTCCTAATACTCAGAAAGCAAAGATAATAAACCTGATAGATGAGGCTTTAATTGAATTTGAAAAA
>URVS01000228.1 GCA_900551385.1 uncultured Mollicutes bacterium
TGATTTTGCTCAAGATTAAATAAATTCATTTGGACATAAAAATCTTCTTTATCCATTAATTGCGATAAACCCACTCCTGCTAAACGAATTAATTGATTATTAAAGAATTTATCAAATAAGTTCATAACATTCGTGTAAATGTCTAAAAATGAGTTAGTTGGTTTATCTATTGTAATTGATCTAGTTATTGATTTAAATGAAGAATCTTTTAATATTAAAGTAATTGTTTTACCTACTTTATTATTTTTAATCGCATCAAGACTTACTTCTTTAGCTTTAATTTCTAACATTTTAGAGATTTCTTCATAATCATTTGTATCAAATAAAAAAGTGTTAGTAGAAGATATTGATTTAGGATCAAAAGGATTTTCATCAACATGATCATCCCCTTCTCCATTAATCCATTCTTTCGCTACTAAATAAAATTTACCCATAACTTTTTTTACTTCATAAGAATCATTTAAAGCAAAATCACCAATAGTATTAATACCTAATTCTTTTAATTTTGGACATGTTTTCTTCCCTATTCCAAAAAAATCTTCAATAGGTAAAGGATATAAAATCTTTTTAATATCTTTTTTTCTAATTATAGTTATACCCATAGGTTTTTTATAATCTGAACCCATTTTAGCTAAAAATTTTGTTGGTCCTAAACCAATAGAAGCTTCTAAATGAGTATTATTATAAACATCTTCTTGTAAATTTTTTAAATATAAATAAGGATCTTTGATATCTTTCATTAAATCAGTCATGTCAACATAACATTCGTCAATTGAAGCTACTTCAATATGAGATGAATAATGTTCTTTAATATAAGAAAAAAATTCTTTTGATTTTTGTTGATACCATTTATAATTCACTTCTCTAATAATTACTTTTGGACATAATTTTTTTGCAATATAAGTTGGCATTGCTGAACTAATTCCATATTTTCTAGCTTCATAAGAAGCAGTCGAAACAATACCTCTTCTAGTATCACCTGCAATAATTAATGGTTTACCAATTAAATCAGGTTCAAGTAATCTAGTAGCGGCTGCGAAAAATTGATTTAAGTCAATATGCATTATAATCCTTCTCATATTTTCATTATATCATTATTTACATTTAAAAAATAACAAAAAAGATGCCTTTTATTTAGCACCTTTAATAAATTAAATTGTAGCCACTTTATTTCTATTTTCTACATTTAAATAATCAGAAATCATAGCAATAAATTCTGAATTAGTTGGTTTAGATTTACTAGCAGATATTGTATAACCAAATATTTCATCAATGGTATCAATATTTCCTCTTCCCCACGCTATTTCAATAGCATGACGAATTGCTCTTTCTACTCTTGAACCAGTTGTATTATATTTTCTAGCAATTTCTGGATATAACATTTTAGTAATACTGCCAATATAATCTTCGTTTTCATAAGAATAACTAATTGCAGTTCTTAAATAAGAATATCCTTTAATATGGGCTGGAATACCTACATCATGCAAAATATCAGTAATTTGCTTTTCTAAGTTAATCGTTACTTTACAAGGCGTATTAACTTTTCCATTAGCAAGCTTAATATTTTGAATTAATGTATTGCTTTCATACGGCTTTAGTAAGAATTGATTTGCTCCAAGAGATGTTACCATATTAATAATGTTTTGATTGTATAGCCCTGAATTAACAATAATATAAGGTTTTGTATCTTTATCAAAATAATAATTTCTTAGTTCATTAAGTAAAGCAAAACCATCCATTACTGGCATAACTAGTTCAGTAATAATAACATCAATATTTTTGATGCTTTTTATTTGAACAAGGGCGTCCTTTCCATTATTCGCCGTTCCAATTAAGTACATATCTTCTTGGGTGGAAATTAATTTTCCCATTTGCGCAACAAAATCTTTGTTGCTGTCAACTACAAAGATGCTTTTTTTCTTCATATTTACCCTTATCTATGTACATACCCAAATATCATTATAAACTTATTTAGACAAAATAGTTAATAATTTTGCAAAAAAACATTAAAAGCACTATATTTGGTAACAAAAATAGTGCATTTTGTTTCTTAATTTTCTAATGATACTTGATACATGTATTGCATATAAACTGCAAATCCTGTTTTTACATTATCAACATTAACATGAGTTACTGCCCCAACAAGTTTATTATCTTGTATAATCGGTGAACCTGACATACCTTGATAAATACCACCAACTTTAGAAATTAATTTTTTATCAGTTATAGTAAACCCTATTCCTTTTGTAGAACATTCATATTGTTTCTTTAATGAATTAATTTCTATTTCATATTCATTTACTTTATTATCTTGTAAACAAGTTCTTATGTAAGCTTTTCCTAGTTTTACTTGATCCCATGATGCTACTTCAATTGGCTGATAAGAAGAAGGTATATCTTTATATTCACCAAAGATACCAAATTCAGTATTATTAGTAATATTACCTAATTTTTCTTCAAATGATATATTAGAATTTTTACTTCCTACATGACCATTACTAGATTTAGATATACTTTCAACTTCTTCTAAATAAGTTGAACCTACTCTTACTTCAATAATAGAAGAAGTATCATTATCATATACTTCATGTGCAAGCGCACCATATTTTTTATTTACTGGATCATAAAATGAAGTTGTACCAATTCCTAATATTCTTTCTTTAACATATAAACCAGTTTTAATAGTAGAATTATCATCAATTAAATGTAATTCTCTATTATAAGATTTATTCTTTCTTTTAATTGTTATTGGACATATTTTATCGCTTTTATATTTATAGAAATTATTAGTAAACGATTTTAAATCTGTTACTTTATTTTCTCCAATATAAGTAATTTTATCTCCTTTTATAATATCTGAATCTTTACTTGGATTATAAACTATATTTTGAGTTTTTACATCATAAGAACCAGTTACTATAATACCATCTGGATATATTTCAAAAGCGATATTTTCTCCTCCAGGTACTAAAGATAAACCAAAAACATTAATAGGTGTAGTCAATGAGAATAAAAAAACAGCAAATGTTAGAAATATGTTTTTCATAAATACTCCTTTCATTTGCTATTATTTACTTAAAAAATATGAATAATCCCTTAATTTATAGTTAATACTATTTAAAATAATCTATTAAATCTTGAGCAGCTTTTAATGATGAAGATGAATCATTACCTGTCATCATTTTACTAACTTCAATTAATTTTTCATTTTCATTTAATTGTTTGATATTTGAATAAGTTATATCA
>URVS01000229.1 GCA_900551385.1 uncultured Mollicutes bacterium
CTGTTAAAATTTTTTTATCACACTTCGCACGCTCTTTTTGTCATGCAAAAAAATACTTTCATATGATTATTTTCCAAAATTAAAATTCCCTGTAAGGTTTATAGAACTAGAGGTATTGTTTTTAGCACTAAAATCTAAAATTCTATATGCTGTCGTCTCTCTGTAATTACTTGAATTTGAAGAACCGATTGAAATAGTAAATACGGTCTTATTTCTATTAGCATCAAATGCTGATACAGTAACACTACTTGCTTTTTCTAACTCTTTCGCCAAACTACTAGCTCTTAAAGACCAACTTACCGTTTCTCCTAAACTAATTGATCTACCAAATAAACCACGACTTCCAAAAGGATTTAATGCTGCATTTATCGGAAAATTATACTGAATACGTTCTGCTAAATTTTGAACTTCGCTTTGATCGTCAGTTCCCTCCAAAACACTTTTGATTCGATGAAACTCAGGAATATTCTCCAAGATTACATTTTTAGCTTCTTCTAAAAGTAAATTATTTAATTCATTCTCACTTAAAGATTTTTCTAACTCATCTGTTGTCAAAAAACCTGCAACTTGACCTAACTCCTGATCATAAATAACCGTAACACCATTACCACGATCATATTGATCAAACGCTTCTACAATACCTTCATCTGAATTATAAGTTGCATTTGCATAAATGATTCCCCCAACATTCATAAATAACATTCCAGAAAAAAATGCTACAAAAATCTTTTTAAACTTCATGCTCATCACCCTTTTTATTATAATTTTATTCGAATTATATCCTAACCTACTACTGTTTTTTTTTATGTCGATTTATGCGTTTAAATGTAAAGAAAATATAAACGTATATATAATTGAGGGATTGGGGGAACCCCAAAAACTAACAAAATAAAAATCTATGATTTTCTATTTTGACGAAAGTGTATACACACTTTCAATTCTCGCTATACTCCTAAGCTATACTCCTAAGCTATACTCCTAAGCTATACTCCTAAGCTATACTCCTAAGCACTCTTTTTATTCTCCCTCCTCTTTGTGTCCTTTTGTGATTTTTTAAAAAATAAAAAAGAGCAAATTTATTTTTGCTCTTTTTCTTTCGGTTGATATTTCTCTAACACAGTTAAAACTGGAGCATGACGATCTTCTCCATCATAATGAAAAACTTCCATTACTAAAATCCTTGAATTGGTATATTTTCTACTACCTTTTTTTCTTCTCCCTCTAACTAAAACTACATCACCTGGCTTGACCGGCTCATCTAACGACTCCCTAAATTTCTTTTGCATATACCACGTATACATTTTGCTTACTTTCACTACTTCTTTTCCCTCTTTATTCCTTCCTAGATGAAATCCTTTAATCGCATTACACTCCATTTTCTAACACTCCTCATACTCTTACATAATTCATATAACCAATATTCCAAGCATATGTTTCAAGCGTCAGTTCACTCTCTAACTCTTCATCCCTATCAGTTTCAATATGAACTAGATCGCCATCTTCTGTATCATCTAAATTTAATTTTTTATGCCATTCTTTCATAATTCCACTAAATGATACTAAACGTCTACCTTGTAGCGCATAATCCAATGTTTCAACCACATTCATCGATAAATCTAAGTCTTTCTCAATCACGTAATCACTATCTTTAGCACTATATTTAGCTACTTCTGCTACCGCTTCAGCAGTATTGCCTTTTACTTTTTTAATATTAACTTGTGGCAAATAATCTAAGCGCATGGCTTTCGCCCAAAGCTCTCTCCATGCTTCGTGCGATAAATATTCTTTACTTGTGAAATAACCTTTTCTCACTACAATCAATACATGAAAATGAGGATGATACATATCGAAATTCGGATTTTTATCTCCCACTTTTAAACCTAGTTTTTGATAATAATCCTTTTTCTCTTGATACATCTTTTTAGTAATAATCAGATTTTTATCATACGTGATTTCAAGCCCTCGATATGAACCTTTTACTACATCTTTAACTTTTTTATAACCTAAAAATCGATGCCATGCTTTCATCATATCATCAAGCATTTTATCTAACTCTTCAGCACTTACATTTTTTTGTGTCAATGTCAAAAAAAGATAAGCATATTCTTTATCTTCCTCAATCGACTGAATAATTTTTGAAACTTGACTAAAAATCTTCAATGATCTTCTCCAATTACACACTGGACATAATCTCAACTGACAAAAATAAGCTTCATGTAATGTTCGTTTCCCTTTTTTGTCACGCTTATATTTCAATACAGTCGCACACATTCGACAACGCTCCTCTCGATTCAAAAATCGATTGAATTTCTCTGAATGTAGTTTACGATAAGACTCCTTTATCATCATGTAGATTTCTGACAACCTTAAATTTCTTTTTTTCTTTCCAGACCAATCTCTTACCTTACCGCTGGAAGATTTATCTTCTAAAAATTTTACTTTCTCAACTTGATTATTTAACTGTTTCATGCTATCATATTACTGAAAATTATATAACTTTCAGTAAAACCCCCTATTCTGTATACTTTTTCCTTAGCAAATTAAGTATAACACAGAATGGGGTTTTTTTATACTATTTTATATCGAACTTGGAATGCCGTTTTTCGTTGGTACCACTTGGGCTAAATGGTATTTTTCTAGACTGCAGTTGTTCACATAGTATCAAGTAAAGGATAGAGCCTCCTGCGGAGCCTCTAAAAAAAGCACCCTTTAGGGCGCTTTTTTATTCTCTCGCTGCCAAACTTTTTTTTCGTAACTTTTTTTCTTTGGTTGCATTATTTTTAAAATTTTTCTAAAATATTTTTGTCTTGTTCTTCAGACATCGAAACCTTTAAACATAAAAAAACCAAAAAAGCTACGAACATTTCTCGTAGCTTTTTTGGTTTTTCTCGCATAATTTTATCTAAGAAATATACACCTTGCATTTTAAGGCTATTTTTAGCCTTCTGAGAGATTTTGGATAGCCTTGTGGCATTCTAGTTTCAAAATTATTTCGAAACGCATTATACGGCTTTAAAATGGCCTTAAAATAAATTTATTTTTGAGAAGACGTCACAATAAAATCAATTTTAAAAATAGAATTTTAAAAATTTCTAAAAAATTCGCATAAACATCAAAATATTTATTCCGAAGATAAACTATAAAAAACGAAGAAATGAAGATGAAAATTTTGCTACTTTTGTGCAAAAGTAGCGCGTATGGACTTTTGCACGTTACTCGTGA
>URVS01000230.1 GCA_900551385.1 uncultured Mollicutes bacterium
TTATTAAATCAAATGTCATTTAAAGAAACAACTGAATTATGTGGTGTAGGATCTCATATTATCAATGGCGTTACAAGTATTTCTTCACCATCAGTTATTGCTCATGATGGCCCTGCAGGTGTTAAAACTGACACTCCAAAATCTACTAGAGGTGGAGATATTGATACATTTATGGCTTTCCCTAGTGGAATTAATCTTGCTTCAACATGGAATAATGAATTAGTAAGAAAAGTATGTAATGCTTTTGGCTTAGAAATGATGCACGCTAAAGTTGGTGAAATATATGGTACTGGTGCTGGTATTCATAGATCAACTTATGGTGGAAGAAACTGGGAATATTTTTCTGAAGATAGTTTCTTATCAGGAAGAATACTTAATTATGAAGTAATAGGCTTACAAGAAAAAGGTGCTATTGTTAATATTAAACATTTAGTTTTAAATGATCAAGAAATATATCGTTGTGGTGGCACTACTTGGGCTAATGAACAAAGTATAAGAGAAATATATTTAAAAGCTTTCGAAGAAGCTGTTGTTGATGGAAAAGCAAATGGAGTAATGTCTTCATTAAATAGAATTGGTTGTATTTGGGCTGGTAAACATAAAGGCTTATTAACTAATGTTTTAAGAAAAGAATGGGGCTTTATTGGTTTTGTTGAAACAGATTCAGCAACTGGTACTTATATGAGAGAAGGAGATACTAGAGCTGAAGCTATTCTTGCTGGAAATGATTTATGGCTCAGAGGTTCTAATAATATTAAAGAATTATGGGGAGATTATAGAAACAATCCAACAGTTTGCCAAGCTTTAAGAGTATCTGCTAAAAACATTTTATATGTTGTTGCTCATTCTATGGCAATGAATGGAATTGATAGTAGTACAAAAATTATTGAAATAACTCCATGGTATTTTAATGTCATGTTAGCAGCAGAAATTACAGTTGGAATTATAACTGGTGCATGTGTAACATTGTTAATTTTATCTTATGTAATAAGAATGAAAAAGAAAGGTAATAAAAAAATGAATAAAAAAGAAAAGAAACCTAGTTTATCACCACAAAAGAAGAAACAATTAATTATTTTTGGTGCAGCAATTGTTGTAGTGTCTGCCACTATAGGAATTGTAGCAGGTGTATTAACAAATAAAAAAGATGATAATAGAACTAGTTCAGGAAATAATCCTGTATCAAGTGAAACAAGTAAACCAACAAGTTCATCACAAGAAGAAATTCAATATTTTGATTATATTATTGAAGCTGAACACATGAATGTCATTAATCCAAAAGGATCTAAAATTACTCAAAAAGCTCATCAATGTAGTAATGATAATATGATTGATCATATCAATTTAGCAGAAAGTTATAGAATTGATTTCTATAGTGAAAAAAATGCACCTGGTGAATTTTATATTTCTTTACCAAGTAATGCTGATGTTGTAGTTAAAGATAATATTAAAGAAATTAAAATTAATGGTAAAGCAATTGACATTAATAAAGAAGCAACTTGTAAAGTCCAAACTAATTGGTATAAAGCATCAAGTGAACATATTGCAACAGTTAATTTCACAAAAGGTATTAATGTTATTGAAATAGTTCCATTTGAAACTTCAGAAGTTAATTTTGATTATTTTGAATTGTTAGATGTTCAAGGTGAATTAAAAGAAATTAATAAATATGAAGCAGAAGATTATTTTACTACAACAGAAGAATTTGCTGAAAAAACATATGGTAGAGAATGTGGTGCAGCAAGTAATGGTAAATGGGTAAATGGTTCACAAAATGCGATATTTAATTTCAAATTTAATAGTGATAAAGCTGCAAAAGCAGATTTATATGCTTCGATGCCATTTGGAGCTAAATCAGTTTTATGGAGTGAATTATTTGAAAGCATTACAGTTAATGGAAAAGTATATACATTTGGTGCTGAAGAAGGTCAATTTACTGATAGTAGTATTTCTTCACCACACTGGTATACAAACTCAGCATTTAAGATGGGTACAATTGATTTAGTAAGTGGAGAAAACACTATTACAATGAAGCCAATGACTTCTGCTAATTTCAATTTCGATTTTATTGATTTATTGACTGATGCAGTTACAAAAGCTCTTTAATTAAGCTAAAAAATCCTTATTGTTATTTGATGTAACATAGGGATTTTTTTAATTTAGCGTTTACTAATAAACCACTTCATGATAAGATAAAAATGTCTAGAGGATACATGCGATTCCTACAATTATATTTAAGGAAGTCTTTTTCATCTCTATGGTGTTGAAAGCTAAGGGTTGACCACTTAGAATCCTAAAATAGAGAAAAGATATCCGCTCTGAACCTTCGGGATTCAGCTTTAAATCCTACTAGACATTTTATTTTGTAAAGGAAAATTATATGAAAACATCTATTTTATCAGTTAGCTGCATAAGAGCTTTATGTATTGATACTATTAACAAAGCTAAATCTGGTCATCCTGGAATGGCTCTTGGTAGTGCACCTATTCTTTATACATTGTTTACTCGTCATTTAAAAGCTGATCCAACTAATCCAAATTGGATTAATAGAGATCGTTTTGTTTTATCTGCAGGTCATGCATCATCATTACTATATGTAATTTTACATTTAGCAGGTTATGGAATAAGTATTGATGATTTAAAACAATTTCGTCAATTAGGTTCTATTACTCCTGGTCATCCTGAAATAGGTGTTACTCCTGGTGTTGATGCTTCAAGTGGACCTCTTGGACAAGGTATTGGACAAGCTGTTGGTTTGGCTTTAGCAGAACAATCATTAAAACATATATATACAAATTCAAATCAAATATTTGATCATTATACATATTGTTTATGTGGTGATGGTTGTTTACAAGAAGGTATTTCTCAAGAAGCAATATCTTTTGCAGGACATCAAAAATTAAATAAATTAATATTATTATATGATGCTAATAATGTTACTCTTGATGGTAATCTTGATTTATCATTTTCTGAAGATGTTAAAAAAAGATTCCAAGCTTCTGAATGGAATACTTTAGAAGTCAAAGATGGTAATGATATTGAAGCAATTGATCAAGCAATTATTCAAGCTAAAATATCAACTAAACCAACATTAATTATGGTTCATACAATTATTGGATATGGTTCACAAAATCAAGGAACAAGTAAAGTTTCCCAATTGGTATGATTCCAACTGATTCTAATTATTCTCCAATCACAAA
>URVS01000231.1 GCA_900551385.1 uncultured Mollicutes bacterium
AGGTTCAATAAATGTCAAAAAGTCATCACTAAAATTAAAGTAGCCTCTATAATCATCAGAAATTAAAATAGGATTATTTCTCGATATTATCTCATCTTTAATATTATTTTTTAGGGCTTGTATAGTTTCATCTGTATCATTTGAAGTTTTATATATTTCACCACATTTTAATTTTCCGTTATTTTCATAATAAAATTTTGAAACTAATCTACTTTCATTTATATTTGAACAAGTAGAAATATTCAAACCATTATTAGGTTCATCAACGAATATAACTTTTTCATATTTTAATTTTTCAAGAATTTCATTTTTATTATTAATAACATTTTTTCTTAATATATTTGCACTACCATTAGATATTTGATAATTTGGCACAATAAAAGTTGCTATTAAAATTGCTATAAAAAACTTTTTCATATTTTATCTTTCTATCGAAACAATTTTGATACATCTAGATGATTTGTATTGTTTTGACAATTATATTTTATAATAATTAAAAATAATTTTCAATATAATGTATTAAATTTTAATTTTATTTTAATAATTTTTAATTTTATTTACTAAAATTTATATTTAATGTTTTACCACTATTTGAATTAAAACTACATGTCTTTTGTAAAAACCACCAACCATTATCTTTTACAACTAAACTTTCTAATGAAGCATTGTATGAATATGATGGTTTTCCAGACTGAGCAAAAGTTGTAAAACAAATTTCATAAGTTTGATTTAAATTAACTTTATCTTCTTTATTAGTTCCAGTTGTATAAACTGCTCCATTTTGAGTTGTATCTTTATGATTAAATGTATTTGGAAAATTATATGTTACATTTTCCATTGTAAGATTTGGATACCATGATTTAAATGTAAAATTATCTACATGAAAATTATTTTTACATCTAGTCGTCAAAATTGTCGAGCAATAATATCTATTATTACTGTAATTAACAGATGCTTTAAATTCTATTTTACAAGCCAATTTAGATTTATCATTATCTTGATACATATAATACTCATAAGAATCATCTATTGAATCAGTTTCATCATTTGTTATTTGATTAATTTTATTATCAACATTAGATAAAATTTCAACAGCTTCAGTATCACCAACGGGTAATTTTTCACCATGGTTATTTAAAATAGTAAAATAATTAATTTTATAATATCCATTAAGAGAATAAATATAAGAATAACTGTCTTTAGAAAGACTAGAATTTTCAATCTTAAAATAATTACTTAATATCTCATTAGGGATTTCATTATTATTAATAATAACTCCACCTTGATTTAAAAAATTAGATAGATCATTTTTATCATATAAATTATAATCTTCAACATTTAAAATTTTATGATTCATATCATTATTAGCTTTTAATTTCATCAAAGATTTGTTATTAGTAAAATTCATTTGATTAAACATTGAAAATAATAATGCTCCAAATAAAACTTTCTTCATTTTTTTCATATAATTTAGTGCTTTTAACCATATTATTTGTGCACATTTTCCCCCTTATATTAACAATATGGTTTTATATTTCACAAAATAATTCTATTACTGGACAGCCGAGACTTTCACCTAAAATATAATTATAATAATCAACAACAAAATATTTATTTTCTTTATTAATTAAATTTTTATCAAATTTAACTAAATTATTATCTTTAAAAATGTATGTATCAGCATCAATATAATTCATTACTCTATAACAATTTCTACTTTCAAAAGAAATAATAGTTTTTTTGTTTTTTGGAAATAAATTATATCCCAATATTACTTTTTCAAAAACATAATTATATGATAAATATGTTGAATTATCTCTATTAAAATCAACAGGATATTCTAATAATTCAAATTTATCATCATAAAAGCTAAAAGAATATCTAATATCGTTATTTTTAGAAAAAAAGTTAACATCACCAACAATAAAATCTCCATTTTCATCCAAATGAAAATTATGAGATTTAGATTCTAAAAATATATCTTCATTAATATATTTTTCAGCTAAAGAATAATATTCTGAATAAGTTTTAATATTAAGTTTACCTTGAGTTAATAAATATGAATCTGGTGGTGTAGATAATTTCTTCACACGATTAATTGTTGATATAGTAGCTAATGTTATTGTTATTATTCCTAATAATGAATAAATAATATAATTTCTTTTTTTATTTAAAGTTATCATTTTATAAATCCTCGATTGTCATTTTCTTTGTTGATTTACGATTTTTATTTTTAATTATAAAATGTTTATTTATCTTATATATTAAATATATAGTGTAAATGATTAACAATATCATTGCAGTCGTGTATATTGGTGCATCATCAACAATTAAATATAAAACAAAAGAAAATATAATTAAAAAAATACTATATTTATATAGTCTAGTAATAAATAAAATAATTTGAACTAACATTATGACCAAAGAAATAATCATAATAGGGTGTAAATATGTCATAATACTCCTTTATAAATTTTTTATTTCTATTTTTTTAGTTTCAATATTCCCTTTTTTCTTTTTAATATTATTAATAATAGCCCATGTTAAGCATGAGAAAATGTAATAAAATAAAGTTGCAAGAGCAAAATAATATGACAAAAGATTTCTAATAGTTAAGAAAAGAATAAAAGAAAGTATAACTAAAGGAAAATTACATTTATAGAATTTTGTAAGTGAAATAGCTAAAATCAAAATTGATATAATTATTATCGCAGTTATCATTTTTTTGATCTCCTATATTCACTAATAAGAGCTTTTGCAGTTTCAATATCAATTTTATCTTCAATCGCTAAAACTTTTATTTTTTCAATATAGGGATCGTCTACACTTTTTTCATAAACTTTAACTTTTTCAATAAGTTTATCTAATCTATTTCTTAATGTAGGATAAGTAATATCATATTCTTTTGCTAAATCTTTTAAAGATCCAGATGATAATATAAACTTCTTTATAAAAGATAAGTCGTCTTCTGTTAAATTAATAATCCAATCAGGTATTTCTTCAAGTCTAAGCATTTTTATTTGTCCCCTTTATATAAATAATTTTAAATAAATTTTTAACTTTATTCAAGTATTTAAAATAAAATCTTTCTTAAGATATAATCTAAAATGAAAAATTTATCTTCTTTGAGCTTTAAACAATTATTTTCAATGGTAATATCATTGTTTTTTAATAAATAATCTATTTTATTTTGAT
>URVS01000232.1 GCA_900551385.1 uncultured Mollicutes bacterium
TTTACAAATTTCTAAAGAAGAAGAGGATATGTTAAATCTTGTTTGTGATAATTTTAAAAATGTTATTGTTTTAATAAATTCAGGTAATACTATGGAACTTGGATTTTTAAATAATGACAAAATAAGTGCTGCTTTAGATGTTGGATATTTAGGACAATCAGGTGCTAATGGAATTGGAAGAATTTTAGCAGGTATTATTAATCCAAGTGGACATGTTGCAGATACTTATGCTTATGATCATAAAACCGCTCCTAGCTTTGCCAATGTTTTTAAAAATAGTAATCAAATTACATATACAGAAGATATTTATATTGGATATAAATGGTATGAAACTGCTGATGTAGAGGGGTATTGGAACGAAATAAATAATAATTATGGTAAAGGATATGATGGAGTTGTTCAATATCCATTTGGATATGGCTTATCTTATACAACATTTAAATGGGAAGTACAAAACTTTAATTTAGATAATGAAAAAACTATAAGTAAATATATGTCTTTTATTCTTGATGTTAAAGTGACAAATACAGGTAATGTTGAAGGTAAAGATGTTGTTCAACTTTACTATACTGCTCCATATACAAAAGGTGAAGTTGAAAAAGCTAGTAGAAATTTATTGAGTTTTGGAAAAACAAAATTATTACAACCTAATGAATCAGATGTAGTTAGATTAAAATTTGATTTATACGATTTAGCAAGTTATGATTGTTATGATAAAAATAATAATGGTAAAAACACTTATGAATTAGATGCAGGAACATATCATTTAAATTTAATGACAAATTCTCATAATTTAAAGAATTGTGATAGAAATGATTTAACATTTTCTTTAGCAGGTGATATTTCTTATAAAATGGATCCTAAAACCAAACAAATTGTTAAAAATAGATTTACTGGTGATACTGCTTATGCTAATTGTCCAATAGATGGAAGTACAACAGGAGAAAAAATAAATTATTTATCAAGAAGTGATTTTAAGAACACATTTCCTAAAAGTCAAACTCCAAATCGTGATACTGCTTTAATTAAAGATGTTTTTAAATATAGATTTGAAGGATATAACAATAATGAAACATATAAAGTAGTTCCTACGATGGGAAAAGATAATGGTTTAAGAATTTGGACTAGAGAAGATGGAACATACGCAAATATCGATGATTTAAATGGTACATCTGGTGTTACTTTAAAATTAAATAAAGACTTAGTTAAAGATTTAGGAACTAATTACAATTCGCCTACTTGGAAAGAATTTTTGGACCAAATTACTAAAGATGAATTATTTAATTTAGTAGAAGCTAGTGGGTATGGAAATGATGCTATTGTTTCTATTGGAAAAGCAAATAATAAAGATTCTGATGGACCAAGTGGAATTCATTATAGTTATGGTTCTTTTGTTGATCCTGGTTCTTGGACATCGTTTGCTGGGCCTATTAATTTTGGTAGGGCCTTCAACAAAGAATTGTCTTATGATTTTGGAAAAGCACTTGGATATGAAGCTTTAGCAACTGGTATAAGTGGAGTATATGCTCCAGGTGTTAATTTACATAGAACACCTTATAATGGAAGAAATTTTGAATATTTTTCTGAAGATGGTGTTTTATCTGGATATTTAGCAGCTGAAACTATCAAAGGCGCTAGAACAGAAAATTGTTATCTATATCTTAAACATTTTGCTGCTTCTGAAGAAGGTATTAATCCAGGACAATTAAATAAATGGTTAACTGAACAAAATTTAAGAGAAGTTTATTTAAAACCATTTGAAATTGCAGTAAAAAAAGGTGGCGCTAATGCTATGATGACTTGCTTTAATAGAATTGGAACTATATGGGCAGGAGGAAATAGAGCTTTATTAACAAATATTTTAAGAACTGAATGGGGCTTTAAAGGAGTAGTAATTACTGATTGGTCTCAAGGAAATATTTTTATGGATCCAACTCAAGGCTTACTTGCTGGTAACGATATGTGGTTAAATCCAAATGATTCTGTTGAAAATCCTATTGATAGAAATAACCCAATTATGATTAATCTGGCTAGAAATGCTGTGCATAATATGGTTTATACTCTTTGCAATACTTACGCAAATGCTGAAACAGATGCTGTTGTTAGAAAAGTTGATAAAGTTTTTGCTTGGTGGATTCCAGTTTTAGCTAGTGTAGATGTTTTAATTGTTGCATGTTTAGGATTTATGGTTTTCTTTGCGTTTAAACCTAAAAAGAAAATTAGTTTAGTTTCAAGTGATAATCAAGTAGAAATTAATGGTCTAACAGTTGAAAAAGAAAAGGTTGAAGATAATAAAAAAGAAAAATCAAAAAAACTAGATAAATATGAATTAATAAATCAAAGAATTGATAAATTAGAAGATAAATTAATTGAATTAATTAATTTGATTAAAAAATAATCAAAAAGAGGAGCATGAGTTTTTCTCAATGTCCTCTTTTTTTATTAATTAATATGTTATAATAGACATAGGAACAAAAAAGTTATTTTTAAATAATTTTTAATTAAAAGGAGCTGTTTTATGAAAAAGATTTTAATGATTTGTTTGTATCCTATTGCGGCTTTATTAGTTGTTTTTGCTTTCTTGCATTTTTCTTATATTATTAAATATGATAATGTAGATGGATTTATTATTGGAATGATTTTATTGTTTTTATCCATTGTTATATGTACTATATATGCTTATATTTCAGCTCAAAAAAAGAATTATGGTATATTTTATCTTTTGTTTCTATTGTTGCTTGGATTATATTATTAATACAAAATCAAACTGGATTTATTAAGATTGAAAATCAAAACATTATTATTTATATAGTAATATTATTTTATGTAATAATTCTTTTACCACTATTTTTAGGAATTAAAAATTATATAATAGCAACCAAAAAATATAATTAATTTTTATGATTTAATAAAAATATAATTCTCCAAATTTTGCCTAAGTTTGGAGAATTTTTCTTATGTAATCGTTATTTAATAAAATATTTTTGAGTGAATAAAAATGCATATTATATAAAAAACATTGCAAATTTTATTTATTGTATTGCATCCATTACTATAATTCTTTTTGGCTATGGCGAAAAAAAGAATATTATGTTATAAAAAAACTGTAAACGGTTTCATATAGAAACTTTTTTAAACAACATAGGAGGTTAATATGAG
>URVS01000233.1 GCA_900551385.1 uncultured Mollicutes bacterium
ATAATTTTGTATAAACTCCTTATATTCTTTTATAAAATTTTTTAAATTTCCCATTTCATTCTCCTTAAATTTTAAATTATCTATTTTTATTTTACCATATCCAAATCACATTGAATTTCAAATGAGTTTCTATTTTATTTCATTTTTTATAACATTAATATTTTTTACACTAAATTTATATCCATATTTTAATATTTCTTTATTTGTATGGCATAAAGTAACTTTACTAAAGAAAGGTATTTTAAATTCATTTCGTTCATTTATTATTCCAATAACAATTTCGTAATTAGAAGCTTTAAAGTTAGAAAAATCTAATTTACTTTTTTCTTCTAATATATTTCTTGTATTTACATCTAACAGCGATGAGGCGCTCACATACGCTTGGTTAAATAAATGACTAAGTAGACTTGAACTATTTCCTTTTTTTATAAAAATAAATTTGTTTTTCCAAAAAACATCACATGGTTCTACACTATTGCCAGATCCTCCACCAATTGATATTTTTATTTTATGCAATTCTTTTGAACCAATTAAAAAATAACTTAATTTTTTATTATATTTGTCTTCATTGTCTCCTTCTTGATAATCAATAAATTCATCACCACATTTGCTTATTTTATTGAACTCATCATTAATTCTTTTTGAAAAATCTTTATTAAGAATAAACCATTTTCCATCATTTAGACAATAACTATTTCCATTTAGTTCTATTTCTGCAATCAAACACCTATATGCATTCCAATTATATTCATAATCTTTTTCATCAATTGAAGATATAGCTCTTATTTGTTTTTTCTTTAATTGACAAATATCTATTAATTCTTTTCTAAAAGAATTCAATACATTTTCTATTTCTATATCATCATATTCGTTATCGTCACCTAAAATTTTAAAACATTTAATTTTATTCCAATCAACGACCTCAGGAACTGCCATCCAAACATTGTTAGCGCTAAAATCCCTTTCATTTAAAAGTTGAATAATTTTGTTATCTAAATTATTAATTACTTTTTTATCTTTTTCATATTTTATATTATCTATCCAATCAAAGTTAGCACGATAAATATCTTTCTTATATATTAAATAAATGTCTTTAAGAAAAGCATCAATATTATTTATATTTTTATTAACACTTATCATATCCAGTAAGCATACAATTTTCAAATAAGATATCATTTGATTTTGCACTTATTCCTTTTATTAAATCTCTATTAATATCAAACCCAAATTCATTAATATCAGTTTTTCTAGGCATTTGTTCTTCACTTTGTTTTTGATTTGTACCAATACTCTTTTTTGATATTTTTCTAATATCATTAGAGTTAATAGAATTCAAAATAACTTTTAAACCAAATTGTTCTTCAATAACATTGTCACATAACATTAATTTACTATGTCCAAAACAAATTGCAAATTTTCTTATTTCATCATCAATTTGTACATCAATTAATATAATTAAATCAACATTCGCTAAAACAAAGTCTTTATCGTTAAAATTAAGAAACGATTCTAACCAATAAGGTTGTTTGTTTGTAAGATTTCTATAATAGATTTTACAATTTTCTTTATTTATTTCCAACTCTTGTAAATTATAAATATTTTTTAAAACATTTTCATTTTCAATATTTTTTTTAATTAAATAAATAGTAAGTTTGTTTTTCATTTTATTTCTCAAATCATTAGCCAAATACTAACATATTTCGACAAAAATAAAAGAAAGTAGATGTCTCGACTTTGAAGACTATGCTCTACTCTCAGTAGAATTAAAACATTTTTAATACCGTTTTATTAGTTAATAAAATAATTTAAAATTAATAAATAGACAATAATTATAAGCAAAAGCAAATGTTTAAAATATATTTTATCATTTTTTTCTTAGTAACACTTTCAATCATTCATCAAGTCTCGAAATGAGCAGTCATATTTAGACATAACAAAAAAAATTATTATCGAAGTTTTTACTTTCATCATATATTTTTGCTATATATCTATTTTTTGATGTTTTTTGAAAATTATATTCACTTTTGAATCGTTGAATTTTATTTTCCTCTTTTAATTTTTTTATAGCAAATAAATCGCCGTTATCGTTTTTTACAAAATCAACATATCCACTCCTACCTTCTTTTCTTTGAATATCATTTTGTTTTTAATATAACTTTTTTTTACCTTCATCCATCATAAATTTATAATCTCAAATCATTTATTTTTATATTTAAAAAAATCATAAACAACAACTAATTTTTTTAAATTACTTTTATAACGAATATCAGTATCCCAATATTTTTCTAAAACTTCTTTTATTTCTTCTATTTTAAGATTTTCGCATGAATAGTATGCACACTCTATAATTTTATTTGCAACATTATTTTCATCATATATTTGTTGTAAAGACGTATATTTTTTTTTGGACAGATATTTCTTTTTATCAGTTTCGCATGCATTTATTCCAGTAAATAAATCTTCTATTTTTTCTAATCTTTTCCTTTTTAAATCATTTGGCAAATCTTTACCATATTCATTAGTTAACTTCCACAAAGGTAAATATCTATTTTTTGATGTTTTATTTTTGATATTCGGAAATGTGTAATCAACAAGAGATTTAGCATCAAATTTATTATTATTTCTAAAATTATCTTCATATATGAGATTAAGATCAATAACAGCATAGCCTAATTTAAAAATAGAATTTTTACTTCCTACAAAAATAGCTACCTCGTTATTATCAGCTTTTTCTAATTCTTGAACTCTTATTTTCTCTTCTGATTCGTTTTCAGAATATACTAAATCAGTAATAATTTTAGAAATTTGTTTCAGTGTTGATATAGAATACGTTGTTTTAATTTCATTCATCGATTGATATAATTTTTTATAATCACATAAATCAACTTTATACATTGGCAAGCCTGCTATTTGAGTTTTGGAAATATTTTCTTTACATTCATTATTAACATAATTTATAAATATAATTTTTTCTCCAAATTCTTCTAATTTTTCTTCTGGCAGACATTCTTTTATATCTTTTAACATTTCAATTATATCAGAATCAGATAAAGAATACCCAATAAATATAATTGGATATTCTAAAAACATAGTAAGTAATTTTGAAGTAAAATATTTACGTTTAGTTCTTAGTGAATTATAA
>URVS01000234.1 GCA_900551385.1 uncultured Mollicutes bacterium
GCAAATATGCAGGCACTTACAGAAAAATATGTGCCGTCAGTAAAGGCATACTTGCTTGTACCGATTATAGGCAGTATGTTTGCAGACTTTTTAAATAGTTTAACAATAACTTTCTTTATAAATTTGTTCTAAGAGTGATATGGAGGGATTTATTATGAAAAAGAAAGTTATGATTGGCTTATCAGGTGGAGTTGATTCAGCTGTAGCAGCTTATTTATTAATTCAACAAGGTTATGAAGTTGCTGGTGGATTTATGAGAAATTGGGATTCACAAGTAAATAATGATGTTTTAGGTAATCCTACTATTAATGATGATGTTTGTCCTCAAGAAAAAGATTATCAAGATGCAAAAAAAGTTGCTGATAAATTAGGTATTCCTTTATATAGAATTGATTTTATTAAAGAATATTGGGATTATGTTTTTTCTTATTTCCTCGATGAATATAAAAAAGGCAGAACTCCTAATTGCCATGGGGCATTACGCTAAAAAGATTGAAAAAAATGGTGTATTCTATTTAGAAAAAAGTTACGATAGAAATAAAGATCAAACATATTTTTTATCTCAAATTAATTATGAACAATTAAAAGATTGTTTATTTCCATTAGGTGATATTGATAAGACTGAAGTTAGAAGAATTGCTCATGAATTAGATTTAGTAGTTGCTGATAAAAAAGATTCTACTGGTGTTTGTTTTATTGGTGAAAGAAATTTTAAACAATTCTTGAACAATTATTTACCAAGTAAAAAAGGGGATATTGTTGATGTTAATTCTCATAAAGTTGTAGGTCATCATGATGGTGTACTTTATTATACTATTGGGCAAAGAAAAGGATTAGGTATTGGTGGAATCAAAGGAATTGATCCAAAATCATGGTTTGTTGTTGCTAAAGATGTTAAAAATAACATTTTATATGTAAGCCAAGGTGATGATAATGAATATTTATTATCTGATAGAGCCCTTATTAGTAATATAAATTGGATTAATATGCCTAAACCTACTAATTCTATGCATGTGGGTTGCAAATTTAGATATCGTCAACAAGATAATTTTGTAACATTAAAATTTATTGATGATGATATTGTTGAATTGATTTATGATGAGCCTATTAAATCAGTTACTCCTGGTCAAGCTGCTGTTTTTTATGATGGTGATGTAATGCTTGGAGGAGGCATAATTGATCGAGTATTTTATAAAGGTAAAGAAAAGATGATTACTTCTTTTCATGATTAACGAGGTGGAAAATGAAAGTTGGTATTGTTTCATTAGGATGCGCTAAAAATTTAGTTGATAGTGAATCTATTGCATATTTATTTCAAGATAACAATGTTGATATTGTTAATGATATTGAAGAAGCCGATATAATTTTAGTTAATACTTGTGGATTTATTGAAGCAAGTAAAAAAGAGTCAATTGATACTATTTTTGAGATGACTAAATATCATAAAATATTAATTGTTACTGGTTGCTTAGTTGAAAGATATAAAGATGAATTAATAAAAGAAATTCCTGAAGTTGATTTGTTTGTTTCAATAAAAGATTATCCTCATTTTGCAGATTTACTTAATGAAGTATTAAAAACAAAACAATTTAAAGGAGAAATATCAAATAATAAACGTGTTATTTCTACTCAACCTTATACTGCATATTTAAAAATTTCTGAGGGTTGTAATAATTGTTGTACTTATTGTGCTATTCCATTAATAAGAGGCCATTTTAGATCTTTTGAAGAAAAAGATTTACTTGATCAAGCTAAAAAACTTGCTAGTAGAGGAGTAAAAGAATTAGTGGTTATTTCTCAGGATACAACTAGATATGGTGAAGATTTAAAAAATAAAAATATTATTTCTTTATTAACTAAATTATTAGAAATAAAAGAGTTTGAATATATAAGATTATTATATTTATATCCAGATGAAATTAGTGATGAATTAATTGATTTAATTGGTAAAAATCCTCGTTTAACACCATATTTTGATGTTCCAGTCCAACACGCCTCAAGTTCTGTTTTAAAAAGAATGAATAGAAGAGGAGATGAAGTTTTCTTAAAAGATTTATTTAAAAAAATTAGAAACAAAGTCCCTAATGCTATATTAAGAACAACTTTAATAGTAGGTTTTGCTGGTGAAACTGAAGAAGATTTTAAAATTTTAGAAGATTTTGTTAAAGAAGTTAGATTTGATCATTTAGGTGCATTTACTTATTCTACTGAAGATGGAACTATAGGCGCTAAATTACCTAATCAAGTACCTGAAAGAATAAAAAAACAAAGATATCAAAAAATAATGAAACTTCAACAAAAAATTTCTTATGAAAATAATCAAAAAAGAATTGGTAAAACTAGTGATGGTTTAATAGTAGGCTTTGATGAAGAAAAAAATGCTTATTTAGTTAGATGTGGTTTTAACGCTCCTGATGAAATAGATGGTAATATTTATTGTTATAGTGAAAATGAATATAATTTAGGCGATAAAATTTATTTTGAAGTAGTTGATGCTGATAATTATGATTTATATGGAAAAATAATCACTCTTTAAAAAAATACATATAGTATAAATAGGTGGTATATTTAATGGAAGAAATAACTCCAAAAAATTTATTAACTTATTTATCTATTGAAAGAAAATTAAAAGGAATGGATAAAAAAGTAGTTAATGAATATTTAGATTGGCTAGATACAAAAACTACTTTTTTTGCTGATTCAATTAAAAGAAAATCATATAGACCTCAACCTGATAATATTACTACTGGTGATGTTATATGGGTTGAATTTGGTATTAATATTGGTACTGAATTATCTGATTACAATACAAAAGGTCATTATGCAGTAGTATTACTTGTTTCACTTGGTAATTTAGTTGTTATTCCATTAACTTCCAAAGAAAATAATGATTCTTTATTTTGTTTTGATTTAGGTTATATTCCTGAATTATCAAAAGAAAAAGAATGTCATTCTTATTTAAAACTTGATGCTATTAGATCGATTTCAAAAAGAAGAGTGGGAAGAATGAATAATAAAGAAACTGGAAAAATTCATTTATCAAATAGAACTATGAAAAAAATTCAAAAAGCAATAAAAATGACTTTCTTAAATTTTTAATATAGTTAGCTATAAGTTTTGTTTCAACTACAATATC